>CAZQIC010000049.1:0-30597 GCA_964593555.1 uncultured Bacteroidia bacterium
CATAACCTCTCACAATATCCAGCATTTGTTCTTCACTTAATTCCCATGCATCCAGCTTATCTTTTAATAAACGGGAATAAGAACAAAATTTGCAGTCAAATACACAATGATTAGTAGGTTCAATATGAAAGTTACGGTTGAAATAAGTATTGGTCCCGTTTTTCTTTTCACGAATAAAGTTTGCAAGTCCGCCTAAAAAATTAAGTTCCCCCTTCTCGAAAAGCAAAATACCTTCTTCAACAGTAATGCGTTCGCCGTCCTTTATTTTAGCAGCAATCTTTTTAAGATTGGCATCTGTTTGCGCAGCAATAAGTAAATCTATGTGTGAATTTTCCATCGTCATTTAATACTTAAAGTTAATAAATGGCACGCTGATTTTTATGATTTATTATGATTCCTTTGATAAAATCATAAATAATCATAATTACCGCGAAAATCTGCGTTCTATTATCTTGCTGCTTATTCTTAACTTTACATTATGGCACAAAGGGTATTACTCGTAGAGGACGAGGAGCATTTGCTCAATACTATTAAACTTAACCTTGAACTGGAGGGGTTGAGTGTTAATGCCATTGATAATGGCCGTAAGGCTATAGAGGAATTTAAAAAGCAGGCATTTGATCTTGTAATACTTGATGTGATGTTGCCTGAAATGGATGGCTTTGCTATTTGCAAAGAAATAAGAAAAAAAAACACTATCGTACCAGTGCTTTTTTTAACTGCAAAAGGAATGGGAGAGGATAGGGTACAGGGTTTAAAAATTGGTGCTGATGATTATATGGTTAAACCATTTAACCTGGAAGAACTCATGCTAAGGGTTCATAATTTATTAAAACGTTCGCTTAAAAAAGAAGAACATTCAATTACTGAATTTAAATTCGGTAAAAACCATGTGAACTTTAATTCATACGAGATCATAGGATTAAAAGGAAAGAAACATGTATTGAGTAAAAAGGAAGTAATGTTGTTAAAGCTCCTTATCGAGAAACAAGGAGAGGTAGTATCAAGAGATGAGATATTGGAAAAAGTATGGGGATATGATGTTTTTCCTTCTACCCGTACAATAGATAATTACATCCTATCCTTCAGAAAATACTTCGAAGAAAATCCCCGCGAGCCCAAACACTTTCATTCTATAAGAGGGGTCGGGTATAAGTTTACCTAAGCCATACTGTGCCCGTTGCCAGTTTATATCGGTATAATAAATCAGACATGTAGCTAAATCTAAATGTTGTTTGCCCTCCTTTTGTGTTACAAGGTAATTTTACTTTAATCAAACCGATAAAGTATGAAAAAGAAAAAATTAAATCTAGAAGAATTAAAAGTTCAAAGCTTCGTTACTAAAATTAATAATATAGAAAAGGAAACAGTGCGAGGTGAGATTGATACCTTGGTAGGTTGCCTTGTAATATCGATTTTAACCGGAGTTTTGACAGCGACCTTAATGGTCCCGAATTGTACTGCAGATCAAGCAATAGCTTGTAAAGCTTTGGCCCCTCTTATTAAAACACCTATTAAAATACCGCCTCCGGACATTAACTGTTCAGTTTTTCAAAGAGGAAGCTGCGCTGGTACACTAGCGTAAGTATTTAGCCGTATAATTTAAAAAATAGTCAAAAAAAATCTAAAATTTGCATTTTACTGATCACATTCCTTTGCTTCGGAAATGTTAACGTATTGATAGATCTATTGAGATAAATTGCAATTGACAATCGCTGGTTGAAACAGGTTATGTTCAATAACAATACACCCTGGATAAATCTGGGGTGTATTTACATACGAATAGATTTTTAAAATTGAAGTACTCGCATTTCCAACAACGCTACTCCATCGAATTTCTCGTTGGCATCTTATTCTTCTGCGCGTAAGGATTCCTGTTGAGCCACTCGGGTGTCCTGAAAATATAGCCGATCGTAAATCCGGAAGTAAATGCAAGAGGAAAATCTTTTCCAAAATACGTGTGGCTGTAACGCTCTATGGTATAATTATCATAGTAATTAGCTGTTACTAACGAGGAACTTTTGCTTTCGAATGCGTACCCGATTCCCAAAAAATATCCAATGGTCAGTGTATTGCCAACAATGTATTGTCTTCCGTACTGAATGTTCAGGCACAGACTTTGATATTTATTTTTTGTCGTTAAATAACGGGAACCACTGCTTACCCAATAACTAGTGGTATCAATCAATTGTGTTTCTGAAAATGCGTTAAGTATAGCTTCAACTTTAATGTATCTTCCTTTCAACGGATGCGCGAATCTTGCCCCTTCAACTTCGAAGTCGCTGGAATTACCAATTAAAAATTTTGGTCCGCCTCTTAAATAAGCTCCTTTGGGTTTACTGTCATAAAAAATTTCTTTTAAACTTACTCCCGGGCCAATAATTCCCAAGCCTATATCCCAGTTAAATCCCGGTTTTTGCATCCACTCATAGCCAAACTCCAAGTGCCTGCTTAGCGGAGAAAAAAAGTTAAATTTTACTGCACTGGTTTTATCAATAATGGCACTGTTACTTACACTCATAGGATTATCATCCATGTTCAACACAACATCATTCTTGCCATTTATTTTAATGGTCTTTATTTCACTTTTGTTCATACTGATGATAGGACCATCGGGAGCATCGAACAATTTAAATTTTATTTCTTTAGTGCCAATCTCAACGATCTTCACTTTTAATTGTTCGCTATTTTTTTTAATAATAATGTCCTGCGCTTTGAGAACATTAAATAACGAAGCAGAAAGTATTACAAAAAGGAAAATGTATTTTTTCATACGTATAAAATTATTTTGTTTTTATTGTCGCATTGAATACGTCATATTCATTTTTTCGGTTGGTACGCCGAAGGCATATGGCTATTTCATGTGCTTAATTTATTGATCGTGTTAAATTACAAAATTCCGTTTATTCTACCCAAAGCACCAGCCCCTTCAGGTATTCTCCTTCGGGATGATAAATATTCACAGGGTGATCAGGTGGTTGTGTTAAATGGTGCATTACTTTAACATTCCTTCCAACCTGTATGGCAGCACTCATAATGGTATTGTAAAATAATTTATTGTCAACTACCTGTGAGCAGGAAAATGTAAATAACAATCCTCCATGCCTGATCATCTTTAACGCTTCGGCATTTAAACGTTTGTAACCCATCACGGCATTATGCTTTACATCATGATGTTTCGCAAAGGCAGGCGGATCGAGTATAATAATGTCGTATTTATCTTCTTTGTCTTTTAAATAATCGAATGTGTCAATGGCAAATGATTGATGGATGTTCGAAAATCCATTGAGCTCCATATTTTTATTCGTAAGCTCTATCGCTTTTTTTGAACTGTCGACAGAATGAACTTCTGTTGCACCAGCCTTTGCCGCGTATACGGAGAACCCTCCTGTATAGCAAAATGTATTAAGTACACTTTTTCCTTTGCTGTATGTTGCTAATAACTGGCGGTTCTCACGCTGGTCGACAAAAAATCCTGTCTTTTGCCCTCCTTCCCAATCAATATGAAATTTGCAATCGTTCTCAATCACTACATTTTCTCCGCTTTCTCCGAACAAATAACCATTAGTAACATCTATCTGCGCTTTTTTAGGAAGAGTTTCAGCGCTCTTATCATAAATAGCTTTTAACTCGCTGCCATAAATTTCTTTTAATGCCTCGGCGATCAGTTGTTTTGCAAAGTGCATTCCTATGGAGTGTGTTTGTATTACAGCAGTACCATTATAATAATCAATAATGAGTCCGGGCATGTTATCGCCTTCTGCAAAAACCAAACGATATACGTTTGTGTGTTTGTTGTCGGTTAGTCCTAACTGTTTACGGTATAAATAAGCTTTGTTGATCTTACTTTTCCAGAATTGGGTATCCGGATTTATCTTTTCAAAATTAAAAACTCTAATTGCTATTGAACCTATCTGGTAATGCCCGGTGCCAAGGTATTCATCTTTGTTATCATAAACTTCTACAACATCTCCTTCATTTACCTCGCCTTTTATTTTTTTTATCGCTCCTGAAAATACCCAGGGGTGAAAACGTCTTACTGATTGATCTTTACCCGAACTTAAAATAACCTTTGTGTATTCCTGTAGCATAAATATTATCTATCCTGTTTTATTATTTTTTTTATGGTCACTGTTCCCGAACCTGTCATCGCTATAATAATATATGGCCCTGCATTAAATTGTTCTATATTAACCGGCAGGTATTCATCCATAGTCCTGACAAATTTTTTATAGTAATATAGTGCGCCGTAATGATTGTATATAAAAATATCAGCTTCGCCCTCGTACTTTAATAACAGGCGAATATAAATATTATCTATTGTAGGATTGGGATTTACGTCAATGTATATCTCTTCGCAAATACCCTGGCTGTAATTAAACAAGCCATTGTTATCGGCAAAGCATTGGTTGCGATAAGTTATACCATCACAGCCGCAAACAGGCTGAAAATCAGGCGGGCAATAGGCACCATATTTAATTTTTAACGAATCAATGCAGCCCCCTGTAGATTGTGACCTTACGGTATAAGAGGTTAAAATAATTAAGAGGCAACTAAAATATTTCAACATGGTGCTCTTTAGGATAAGACAAAAGTAACTAAGTTCTCCATTTTAACTGGTCGGAGGCGTAATAAAGTTTTCCGTTATCCAACAGCCATTGTACAACTTTTAATACGTTTTCGCGCTTTGCTTGTTTAATACTATCTACTAAGACGGGAAGAGTGTATGAATGTTGCCTCGTTATTTGTTTTATTTGTTCAGAAACTACTTCAAATTCAAGGCTGCTGAGTTCTAGCTTGTTCCTTTCCATGCAAACATCACAAATTCCGCATCGGTAATCGCTTTTTTCATCGAAATAATAGAGTAATAACTGGCTCCGGCATTTGTGCGTGGTGTTTACATAAAATTGCATCCATTCCATCCGTTTTAATGACCTTAATTTAAGGTTCGCAAAATTATCGTCCGATAAATGGATATCATTCGCTTTTACCCGGTTGCCATTGAATGTAATTTGAGGCAACGAACTTTGAGGGGTATAAATAATAACGTTCTGGCTGTTTAAGGTGTTGAGTAATATAATTACATTTTCTCTTTTTGCCTCGTATCTTTTTGCAAGGTCTGATTCGCTGATCTTTACAAAACCATCAAATATTCCTGTGTACGATCTCAATAATAATTTTAAAAATGGATCCAATGCGGGATTACTCACCTGGAATTGGTAAAGCTCTTCTTTTGTGACTGAAATATTTACTCTTGACGGCCTGTTCAGGTTCTCAGTATAAGTAATGTAATTTTCTTTTTCGAGAAAACGCAATGTATTGTATACTGTGACCGCATTAAAATTATAGTTGTTACAAAAGTCAGCAATATCAAAATCATAATTCATATCATTTTGTATTCCAATGGCAAGTTTAAAATAATTCGCCAGGGCATGATAGGTTTGTTTTATTTGTTCCATGGATGGGAACGAACTGATCACGTATTTTTCCAATTCAATTTTACTTGCCTCATTACTTAGTAGGATGGCATACGATTTTTTTTCATCTCTTCCGGCGCGGCCTGCTTCCTGGAAATAGGATTCAGGAGATTCTGGTATATCGGCATGCACAATCACTCTTACATCAGGTTTATTAATTCCCATTCCAAACGCATTGGTGGCTACCATTATTCTTACTTTGTTGTTCAGCCATTCCTGCATGCGTTTATCTTTTTCCTGTGCAGGGATACCTGCATGAAAAAAGTACGCAGAAATTTTTTCGCTGTTCAATTGTCTTGCCAGGTCTTCCGCTTTTTTTCTGGTGCGAACGTAAATTATACCGCTTCCTTTTACTTTAGTTACAATGTCAACAATGCGGTTATTTTTATTTTCATCATACACTACAGCATAAGAAAGATTTGGTCTTTTGTAAGAGCCTTTGATAATGTGCTCACTCTTAAATATTAAATGACTGCAGATATCTTTTGCTACCTGGGATGTTGCAGTTGCAGTTAGTGCAAGTATGGGTACATTCGGAAGTATTTCTCTTAGTTCATTTATTTTCAAATAGCTTGGCCTGAAATCATGTCCCCAATGCGAAATGCAATGTGCCTCATCAACGGCAATTAAGTTTATTTTCATTTTGGCAAGGCGCACTTTTACTATATCATTTTGCAAACGTTCGGGCGACAGGTATAAAAATTTAACATCGCCATAAATACAATTATCAAGCGCAATGTCAATTTCTCTTTTGTGTAATTCGGATGTTAATGCAATTGCTTTAATACCTCTTCCTTTTAGGTCGTTCACCTGGTCTTTCATCAACGCGATAAGCGGAGAAACAACAATGCATACACCTTCATTATACAAGGCGGGAATCTGGTAACAGATAGATTTTCCACCGCCTGTTGGTAATAACGCAAGTGTATCTTTACCGGCGATAATATGATTGATTATATCTTCCTGTAAAGGCCTGAAGTGTGTATAACCCCAGTATTTGATCAGTATCTGTTGTATGGTTTGCAAGCGTTACTATTACGATGAATTAGTAAAAATACGGGTTAAGTGTTTTATATTGTTCTATTAATTGCAAATTCTTCTGAAAACCGCACCAATCCTGCTAAAATCATGATAATTTGTTAAAATAAATTTCCCGTTTTGAATAAAATCTTGGTATATTAGACAAAACGCAACATCCTTTTTATGACTACAGATGTACTCTCGATCAACATTGTAAAGGCAAAAAAGTCCAGGATACATGAGCTGGATTTTGATAACCTTTCATTCGGAAAAGTATTTGCCGATCATATGTATTGTGTGGATTATAAGGATGGAGCCTGGAAAGATCCTTCTATAACTCCTTATGAAAATATTTCTATCTCTCCCGCTTTATCCGCTATTCATTATGGGCAATCGATATTCGAAGGGATGAAAGCATATAAGAATGATAAGGGAGAAGTATTATTGTTCAGACCGCAGGAGAATTTTAAACGAATGAACATTTCTGCGCACAGAATGGCAATGCCGGAAATTACAGAAGAAATTTTTATGGAAGGTTTGTTGAATTTAGTGAAGTTGGATCAGGACTGGATTCCCTCAAAGGAAGGCGCCGCATTATACGTACGTCCTTTTATGTTTGCTATTGATGATTATATCGGAGTAAAAGCTTCCGACAAATATAAGTTCATGATATTTACCACACCCGTAAGCGCTTATTATGGTAAGCCGGTTAAGGTAATGGTAGATCCAAAACATATTCGTGCTGTACAAGGTGGTGTAGGATATATTAAAGTAAGCGGTAATTATGGCCGTTCACTTTATCCTTCTAAAGTTGCGCAGGAAAAAGGTTATGATCAGATATTATGGACCGATTCTCAAGAGCATAAATACGTGGAAGAATCCGGCACCATGAACTTGATGTTTGTTATTGATAATGTATTGATCACCCCTCCGTTGGGCGATACTATTTTGGCAGGAATTACACGTGACAGTGTTTTGACATTAGCGAGGGATTGGGGAATGAAAGTGGAAGAAAGAAAAATTTCCGTTGATGAAGTAATCGCTGCTATCAAATCAGGAAAAATACAGGAAGCATTTGGAACAGGTACTGCAGCTACTATAGCTCACATTTCTCATATTGGTAAAGATGATATTTGTTATGAACTTCCTCAACTAACAAAAGATCATTTCTCTAAAAAAGTATCCAAAGAACTGGATGATATCCGTAAGGGTAGGGTAGCAGACCGTCACAATTGGGTAGTGAAGGTTAGCTAAAAATTTTTCTTATTTTTTTTAGTACCCAGGTATGCAGGTTGTTTTTTTTGCCGCCGATTCCCTGCCACCCATCGCGTATTAAAATTAACCCACCAAACACGAGGAATAATGCTACGAACGGAAGTTTGCCGTATAATACACAGTTAATTAGAGTAAAGCAAATTAATAGTCCTGCAGACATACCTGAGATAAAAAACAGGTTGTAAATTACCGGCCGATGAACTTCGTTTTCTTTTTTTCTTTTGTTCTGCACTGTTCTGAAACTATCCCAATCATAATGAAATTTAGCATAAGGCCCTCTCTTGCTATTGGTGTTGTTTTGGATGGGTCCACTTTGTGTTTGCTCCTTGCCATACTTCAACTTCAGGTCATGCAAATACTTTTTTGTATCGTCGGTTAAGGCAGAATGTGCTTCGTTAAGCAAAGTAAAATATTCCTGTGCTTTGGGAGAATTATTTACATCGGGGTGGAATTGTTTTGCCTTTGTGCGAAATGCCTTTTTTATTTCTTCTGAAGAAGCATTCGGTTTAACTCCTAATATTTTGTAATAGTCGTACAAGGATATGGGCAGTTTATCTCAATTTACTATAAATTCTACAAAGTTGTCAGAAACTGATTCAGTTTGATGAGATAAGTAAAATTTTAATATCGTTTATTAGCATATTCACTTGTGCAGAGTCGGTGCCATCATAATATCCCCTGATGAATTTATTCTCATCTATCAGTGCGAAGTTAGGTGTATGTATAAAATCATCCGGACCGCCGTCGCCTTCCTCGGCATCTAAATAATAACTCTGGCGGGCCATATCATATAATTCTTTTTTGTCACCTGTAACAAAATACCATCTGTTCGGATCAACATTTTTGGCTTTGGCATATTCAGCTAAAATATTTACCGAATCAATTTCCGGATCAACAGTATGAGATAAAAAGCGGACCCTGTCTTCATTTTTAAATTCATCATAAATGCGTAGCATCTGGCTGGTCATTACAGGACAAATGCTGTGGCAGGTAGTAAAAAAATAATCGACCACATAAATTTTTCCTGCCAGATCTTTTTGTGTAATTGTTTTCCCTTCATGGTTTATAAAACTAAAATTACCCACCTTATGATTCGATTCACGAATAACTGTTTTACCTCCTTCAATAATAGTATCGCTTGTTTTAAAACCGAAGTAGGGGAGTTCTTTAAGGGGTTTATTTAATTTGAAAAACAAAGCGATAGCAGTAATGATTACTACCCCTCCGATGATGATTGAATTAATGACTTTGTTTTTCATTATACAAAACTAAGAAAACTTTTTGACCCTTATTCACTTTTTAATTTTGTAACTCCAATCATTACCCCAAAATTTCCATCAGTTTGTACCCAGTTTTTCTCTGGCAAATACACTCTAGATACAAACCCGTCGAGGTACAATGCGTTTTTACAGCCTAAACTTTTGAAATAAGTAGCGAAGTCGTAAAAATTAATTTCGCTCTTAGACATTGCAAAAATTATTTTGTTATTAGATAAAATCCCGACTCCGTTTCTAATGTTGAGGTTTTTTGAGCCTTGTTTAAATTCGGGATGAATTGCTCCGTTAATGATCAGCATCGGCCCGGATTGCGTTGCATATTTTACCTTGCCATTGTTAACGAAGTCCGTAGTGCTGCAAACTTTAGCAACGTTGTCTGTAGTTATATAAAAAACACCGTTTGGTTTTAAATAAAAGTTGCCACCTCCTGAGGATGTATCTAATGGACTGATAATTTTTTGTTCTTCAATAAAAAGTCCTTGCGGCGAATAATCTCTTTTATACATGCCTGCATTCATGGCAAACAAAAGCGTTTGCTTTTTGCTTTCGACATGTTTTTTCAGGTTTTCAAAACTATTAATGATTTCTCCCTTGTCATTTTTCCAATACAGTTTTAAGTCTTGTGATTTGAGATCGACGATATAAGTAATGAATATATCATTACTTACGTTTTGTTTAGGAGTAAACGCAATTAATCCTGTGATAAGCAGGAGGGAGATTGATAATAGTATGTTGAATTTATATTTCAAATTAGTTGGTAAGCTGTGTTACTTGCTGTAAAAATAGTGTCCCGTTATTTTATAACTAAAAAGGCAATCGGATATTTCCTGTCCGTTACCAATGTTATGCACAATTAAATTTCTGTGGCCATCATCAGATTTTTTATCAATTATAATTCCAATATGTGTAATGCCTCCGCCAAGGTTCCATGTAACAATATCGCCGGGAGCATAGTCTGCAGCATTCGTACTGGTTTTCTTTACAGTTCCATATCTGCTGAAAAATGTCATAAGGTTAGGCACCCTGCGGTGATCAATATTTTTATCCGGTGTTTTTAAACCCCAGTTCTTTGGGTATTTTGAGAAATTTTTCTGCATGTCTTCATGTACTTCTTTTTGAAGATCAATATTTAGTTTCCGGTATGCGCGAATTACTACATCGGTGCATACTCCTTTATCCGTAGGCACATCTCCGTTGGGGTATTTTATTTCAAAGTATGTGGGATCATAACTTACTTTTTGAGAGGTCAGTTCAATTGCGGCCTTAGATAATTTTATGGGAAAGGTTTCCTGGCTTTTTACATAAGAAATAAGTAGGAGTAAAGGAAAAAGCAAAGCGATTCTTTTCATAGTTTTATTTTTCACTATAACGCTAACACATGACCAGAGATTTTCGACTTTCTACTTTTTAGGCCTAGCTATGTCACCCCTACAGGGTTAATTTTTGTTTTTATATTATTTTTACAAATATTTCGCTCCTCCGGAGCTTTAATTTATATCGATACTTACTTTTTTGCTTCCAACTTCTATCTTCGCACTTCCAGCTCCCAACTCTGCGCTTCTACCTTCCAACTAAATCTTCCCTTCCTGCATTAACAGTTTTATTTTCAAAACCGCCATCACTGTTAAGCTATCTGTAATTTCGCCGGAGCAAACTCTCTCATACAATTCACTAAAGGGAATCTTTTTTACTTCAAGCTGTTCTGTCTCTTCAGGTTCCATATTAGTAAACGATAAATCCTGTGCCACATATATTAATGCCCTTTCATCACTTACCGAATTACTTAAATGTGATTCCTGTATTAACGTAATTCGCTCCGCTTTTATTCCTGCTTCCTCCAATAATTCTCTGCGCGCCGATTCAATGGGGTCAACATCCAATTTTCCACCACCTTCGGGTATTTCCCATGAATATTGTTTAAGTGGGTAGCGATACTGCCCAATGATCCAGGTATTATAATCTTTATCCAATGGAACAATACCAATGGCCAGGTTTTTAAAATTAACTACTGAGTAAATCCCCGGGTTACCGGAAGGATTAAGAACCTGGTATTCGGTAAGGCTTATCCAGGGATTATCATAAATGGCTTTACCTGATAAAGTCTTCCATGGATTGTCTTTTTCGGATGTATTCATATAGTCATAATGAAATAATGTGTAAAAGTTACAAAATAAACCACAGAATAATTGGCCCGTCATATTGAGCCTGCCGAAATATGCTATAAATTTAATACTTTAGCTTATGCATTTTGAAAAGGAATACGTTTCGTTTGATACCGCCGGGTTTTCGAAAATGTTCAGGGCTTATATCGCTGAAGATACCGCGTTAAAGAGTTTATATAATTCTTCACCTCAACTTTCGTCTTTCCCGGTTGTGATGCAGGAGGTAAAGCAAAGACACATCCAGAGAGGTGAATTGGTAAAGGTGTTGAAAAGGCAATACGAATCAGTATTATTAAAGACAGATTCTATCAAATACCGCAAAGCGTTTGAAGCAATTGACAGTCTGAATGATGAACATACATTCACTGTTTGTACCGGTCACCAGTTGTGTTTATTTACAGGCCCTCTGTATTTTATATATAAGATCGTTTCAGCCATTAAACTTGCAGCCGAATTAAAAATTAAATATTCTCAATATAATTTTGTACCGGTATACTGGATGGCGACTGAGGATCATGATTTTGAGGAGATAAATCATGCGCATCTATTCGGAAAAAAATTAGAATGGAAAAAGGAAGAAGCTATTGGCGCAAATACTCCTCCCTCAGGGAAAATAAAAACTTCTTCGCTTGCAGATTTATTACAACAGACAAATCAAATATTAGGTGATTCTACAGAGGGTAATTATTTAAAACAACTTTTTGAGAAGGCATATTTACAACATGATAATCTTTCTGATGCCACGCGATACCTCGTTCATGAATTATTTGAGGAATACGGATTGGTGATCCTGGATGCGAATGAGGAAAGTCTTAAAAGAGTTTTTGTACCTGTAGTTAAAGAAGAGTTATTGAACCCAAGGGCTTTTGCTTTAGTAAATGAGACGAGTGCTTACATCGAAAAAAATGGTTTTGAGGTACAGGTAAATGCAAGGGAGATAAATCTTTTTTATGCTACAGACAACAGTAGGGAGCGGATCGTATTCGAGAATGAAAAATATAAAGTGTTAAATACCTCACTGAGTTTTTCTAAAGAAGAAATTATTAAAGAACTCGAAAATAATCCACAAGCTTTTAGTCCGAATGTTATTTTACGTCCGCTTTACCAGCAAATGGTATTACCCAACCTTGCTTATATAGGAGGCGCAGCAGAAATTTGTTACTGGTTACAATTTAAATCTGTTTTTGATCATTACGATGTACAGTTCCCTGTATTAATGTCCCGTAATTCGGCTCTTATCGTTGATGAAAAATCAAAACAGGTATTCGGCAAACTTTTATTGAAAATAGAGGATGTTTTTTTACCTCTTGAGACATTGATAAAAAAAGTGATCACAGGAAATAGCGGTACTTCCATATCATTGGAGGATATCGAACAACAACTGAAAGAAATTTATGCACAGATAACGGAACGCGTTGCTAAAATCGATAAAACGCTGGAGCCCATGGTGGAAGCCGAGTTGCATAAGGGCATAAAAGCTTTACATGGCATGGAAGCAA
Source organism: uncultured Bacteroidia bacterium (assembly GCA_964593555.1). GTDB lineage: Bacteria > Bacteroidota > Bacteroidia > JAFLBG01 > JAFLBG01 > CAZQIC01. Next base: position 12,711 of record CAZQIC010000049.1, read on the forward strand.
AAATGATAAGGGCTGAAAAATTGCGACAAGAAACTACAGTTACTTTGGCGACTAAACTAAAAGAAAAATTTTTCCCCACCGGTGTTTTGCAGGAAAGGCACGATAATTTTATCCCTTATTATTTGAAATATGGTAAGGATTTTATACCCGCATTAATAACCGGTTTCGATCCTTTTGATAACCGCCTGTTTTTGTTAAAAGAAACCCATTAATATCAATAGTATAAGCCCTGTTCTTTTATATCTTTGCCCATAATTTATGGCACAGGAAACCATCTTAATTCTTGATTTCGGATCACAGTATACACAACTTATTGCCCGCAGGGTAAGGGAGCTTAATGTTTATTGTGAAATTCACCCGTATACTTATATCACACAATTCCCTAATCCTAAATCCCAATTCCCGAATCTCAAAGGTGTTATCCTCTCGGGCAGTCCATTCTCTGTCCGCGATCCTAATTCTCCTAATCCTGATCTTAAAGAGATAAGAAAAAATTATCCTTTGCTTGGAGTTTGTTATGGGGCGCAATTATTGGCGCAAAGAAACGGTGGAGAAGTAAAGTCATCTAACAACCGTGAATATGGTCGTGCGAATCTTTCGTTTGTAAATAGTGAGCATGAGCTTTTTAAAAATATAAGTAATGGTTCACAGGTATGGATGAGCCACGCAGATACGATCGCAACAATTGCCGATGATTTTGAAATAGTTGCGAGTACAGTTGATGTTAAAGTTGCAGGCTATCATATTAAAGGAGAAAAAACATTTGGAATACAATTTCATCCTGAAGTTTATCATTCCACAGAAGGATTGGAGTTGCTCAGGAACTTTGTAGTAAACATTTGCGGTTGTTCTCAAAACTGGACTCCCGATTCATTTGTTGAGACAACAGTTGAAACATTAAAAAAACAAATCGGTAACGATAAAGTTGTATTAGGTCTTTCCGGCGGTGTTGATTCCAGTGTAGCAGCGGTATTATTACATAAGGCTATTGGCAAAAACCTGTATTGCATTTTTGTAGATAACGGTTTGTTACGCAAAAATGAATTTGAAAATGTATTGAATTCATACCAGCATATGGGCCTTAATGTAAAAGGCGTAAATGCTAAGGACAGGTTTTATGCAGAGTTAACGGGCCATACCGATCCGGAGAAAAAACGTAAAGCGATAGGAAAAGTTTTTATAGATGTGTTTGATGAAGAGGCAAACAAAATACAGGATGTAAAATGGCTTGGGCAGGGAACAATTTATCCCGATATAATTGAATCTATTTCTGTAAAAGGTCCTTCGGCTACAATTAAATCACATCACAACGTAGGTGGTTTACCCGAGAGAATGAAATTGAAAATAGTGGAGCCTTTAAATACCTTATTTAAAGATGAAGTGCGAAGGGTAGGTAAAACATTGGGTATTGATAGTGTTATTCTCGACAGGCACCCGTTTCCGGGGCCGGGTCTTGGTATTCGCATATTGGGTGATATTACCGAAGAAAAGGTACGGATATTGCAAGAGGTGGATCATATATTCATTGAAGGCTTAAAAAGCAGCGGTTTATATAAGGATGTATGGCAGGCAGGCGCTGTGTTATTGCCAATACAATCGGTAGGAGTAATGGGTGATGAAAGAACATATGAAAAAGTAGTCGCATTAAGAGCGGTAACATCAACAGATGGTATGACTGCCGATTGGTGCCATTTGCCTTACGAGTTTTTAGGAAAAATATCCAACGAAATAATTAATAAAGTAAAAGGTGTGAACAGGGTAGTGTATGACATTAGTTCTAAACCACCAGCTACTATTGAATGGGAATAATAAAAAACATACAAAAATTGTGTGTCACCTTAAGCTCTGAGCTTGTCGAAGAGTCGAAGCATGTGCTTTGTATATTCCTTATCGCCCTATTTCCCCTTTTCTCTCTTGCGCAAAAAGAAAAATCAACCATAGTTGAAACTATAAATGGTAAGAAGTATTATATGCATACTGTTGAAAAGGAACAGACGTTGTATAGCATTTCAAAAATTTATGCGACAACGGTAAATGATATTGTTATTGAGAATCCAGAAGCTATTGATGGGATCAAGCCGGGCCAAAAATTAAAAATTCCAGTACCTAAAGTCACAACCGCACCAACACCGCCTCAGGTTGTAAAAATATTTACTAAAGAAGATAGCATAAAATATATCCTCGTACATATTGAGAAAGGACAGACACTTTATTCATTGTCAAAACAATATTCAGTTAGTACCAATGATATTCAGAAATTAAACCCTGAAATAAAAGATGGTTTAAAAGACGGACAAGTGTTGAAGATCCCGCGCAATAAAGCCAATAGCAGTGTAGTTAAAGTTGATTCAGTAAAAACAAACCTTACGCCTGTTGTTGGAGTGCTTGTTGATACGGTAAAAATTTTGAAAAAGAGCGAATATAATATCGCATTGTTTTTACCTTTTAATCTTTCTTCGGCCGACCAGGTGGATGTGGAAAGTGTTGTGAAGGGGAATTCGTCTTTGTCTGCAAAGACAGAGGTCGCCATTTCATTTTACCAGGGAGTATCCATGGCGCTGGATAGTCTTAAACACAGAGGATTTAATTGTAAATTATTTGTGTATGATATTGATGAGAATGACAGCGCTGCGTTGGCGAATATTTTAAAGAAGCCGGAGATGAAACAAATGGACCTGATCATTGGACCTTTGTATTATTCCAATGTGAAGGATATGGCACGGTTCGCGACTGAAAATAAAATTCACAATGTTTCCCCGCTATCCCAGCTAAATAAAATTTTGTTCAATAGTCCGTTTACAAGTAAAACTGTTCCATCCACAATTACCCAGGTAGAACAAATGACACAGTATGCGGTTGAGAAGTACAGTAAAGAAAATTTTATACTTGTTGGAGCAAGAAAGGATGTAGCGTCTTATACTTCGATCAAAAAAATAGTGAACGATAAAAAAGCTAAAGAAGGTAGCGATACAATAAAAATTGCTGCGTCATTATCGGCCGCGACTGGCATGTTAACTGCCGGCAAAAAAAACGTGATCTTTTTCCCATCTAATGACCAGGCTTATGTAACTGATTTTATTACCAAGCTTCACCATAGTGCTGACAAGTTTGACATTACAGTTTTCGGAATGTCCTCATGGCGCAATTTTGATAATATGGATCCTGAATATTTGGATACCTTACACACTCATTCCCCCTCTGTATTTTTTGTGGATTATAAAGACTCCATTACCAAATGTTTTATCAAAAAATACAGAGGCAAATATCTTAGTGATCCGGAGAGTTTTGCGTTCCAGGGATATGATGTTTCGATGTTTTATTTAGGTCAACTGCACGATAACGGTGCTAATTTTCATTATCACCTTGACGGGATGAAATACTCAGGCTTGCAAACCAATTTTTCCTTTTATAAAACCGCTGAGGGAAGCGGTTATGATAACAACAAGGTTTATATTCTGAAACAAAAGAACCACCAGCTTTTTAAAGCCGATTAAATTGACACCTTCCAAAGAAGAAATAAGTAATTACTTCAGATCGTTACAGGATGAAATTTGTGCATCACTTGAAAAAGCTGATACTGGAGGAAAGTTCGTGGAAGACAAATGGACAAGAGAGCAGGGTGGAGGCGGAAGAACAAGAGTATTGGAGAATGGGAATGTGATTGAAAAAGGCGCAGTAAATTTTTCTGAGGTGCATGGTAAACTTTCAGATAAGATGGTAACTGCTCTTGGTGTGGATACTGCTGACTTTTTTGCGACCGGAGTTTCGCTGATACAGCATCCTATAAACCCTATGGTTCCTATTGTTCACATGAACGTGCGGTATTTTGAACTGGGCAATGGAACGTATTGGTTTGGCGGAGGCATTGATCTTACCCCGCATTACGTTAACAAAGATGATGCGAAATTTTTCCATACTTCATTAAAAAATATTTGTGATCAGTTTGACACCTCTTATTATACGACGTTTAAAGAATGGGCAGATAATTATTTTTTCATTAAACACCGCAACGAAACACGCGGTATAGGTGGAATGTTTTTTGATAAACTGGCTGAAGACGCAGTGCATACGAAACAAAGTCGTTTTGATTTTGTGAAAGGTATTGGTAATTCATTTTCTTCTGTGTACACAGCGTTAATGAAAAAAAATAAAAATCTTCCTTATGGTGAGAACGAAAAGCAATGGCAGTTGTTGCGCCGTGGCCGTTATGTGGAATTTAATTTAGTATATGACCTTGGTACAAAGTTTGGCCTCGAAACCGATGGCCGTATAGAATCTATTTTATTGAGTCTTCCTAAAACTGCGGGCTGGGAGTATAATGTTGTTCCTAAACAAGGTACTAAGGAGTTTGAGACTGTATTTTTTCTCAAAAAAGGAATTAACTGGATTTAATAATGATCTCTTGTGTACTTCTCGATACATCCGCGAAAAGCGGATACTCGAAGTGACAAGCTTCTAGATGCACCCAAAAATTTCACTCGATTGATATTGTGCGCTGTCAGTTCGAGTTTTTTCCAAAGGAAAAAGTATCGAGAACGTGGGAGGGGCACTAGCTTTCAGCAGAACTCGGTTGTCAAATTGGTTTACATTCTTTCCGGCACCTCTATCCCCAATAAATGCATGGAGTTTTTAATAATATTAGCAGTAGTATGTGATAATGCTAAGCGGAAGTTTTTTATTGTAGTATCCTCTTCTTTCAAAATCGGAATGTCATGATAAAACTGGTTGTATACTTTTGCCAGCTCATAAGTATAATTGGCTACGTGTGCCGGATTATAAGCTTTTGCCGCCTCCTTTATAATGGCAGGGTAGTGATACAATAATTTTATTACTTCTTTTTCTTTGGGATCTAACTTAATATTAGTTGATGTATGACCACCTGCATCTGCTTTACGCAATACAGATTTTATTCTTGCATGAGTGTATTGTATAAATGGTCCGGTATGTCCGTTAAAGTCAATAGACTCTTTAGGATTAAAAAGCATTTTCTTTTTCGGGTCGACTTTTAAAATAAAATACTTAAGCGCGCCCAGACCGGTTGTTTTAAATAGCTGCTCTGCCTCATCACTATTCATATCAGCAGTCTTTCCTAATTCAAGCGTAGTGCTTTTTGCTGTGCTTATCATTTCATCGATCAGGTCATCGGCATCAACAACCGTTCCCTCGCGTGATTTCATCTTACCGTCAGGCAGTTCAACCATTCCGTATGACAAGTGATAACATTCTTCGGCCCATTTGTATCCCAGTTTTTTTAAGATTAGGAACAACACTTTAAAATGATAATCCTGTTCATTACCTACAGTATAAATCAACTGATGTAAATGCGGGTAATCTTTAAAACGTTCAATTGCGGTTCCAATATCCTGCGTAATGTATACAGATGTTCCATCGGCACGCAGTATAACTTTTTCATCCAATCCATCTGCTGTTAAATCTATCCATACAGAACCATCTGGTTTTTTAAAAAACGCTTTTTTTGCAAGACCTTCTTCAACAATTTTTTTGCCGAGTAAATAAGTATCACTCTCGTAATAGGTTTTGTCAAATGTAATTCCGATTGAAGCATAGGTTTCTGCAAATCCTTTGTATACCCAGCTGTTCATTGTTTTCCAAAGATTCATTACTTCTTTATCACTTGCTTCCCATTTACGAAGCATGTCCTGCACCTCTTTCATCAATGAAGAATTTTTTTCTGCTTCTTCCTTGGTGTTGCCTTTATCAATAAGCGATTTAATTTCTTCCTTGTAATGCTTGTCAAACTCCACATAATATTTCCCGACCAGTTTGTCGCCCTTCATTCCTGTTGAATCAGGTGTTTCACCATTGCCCCATTTTTCCCATGCGAGCATTGATTTACAAATGTGTACGCCGCGGTCGTTTACCAGGTTGGTTTTAGTAACAAGATAGCCCGCAGCTTTTAAAATTTCGGAAACACTATGTCCCAATAAATTATTTCGCACATGGCCAAGATGTAATGGCTTATTGGTATTGGGTGAAGAATACTCTACCATAATATTTTTCGAATCTCTGTCGGCCTTCACTGTTCCGTAATGACTATCGTTATGTATGCTGTTAAAAAAATCACACCAGTACTCATCGGCAATAACAATATTCAAAAAGCCTTTGGCTACATTAAAGCTTTTTACTTCTTTAGTGTCTTTCATTAAATAATTACCGAGTTCTGCAGCTAGTAATTCCGGTGTCATAGAAGGAATAATTTCTTTAACCGGTTTTAAAAATGGAAATACGTTAATAGTTATATCACCTTCAAAATCTTTTACGGTTTTCTGAAAACTTAATTTGTAAGTCTCAATGGTCAACGAAAATATGTTGTTAAAGGCTAAGCTTATTTTAACGCGAAGTATGTTCTCTATGCTATTCATGTTTTAAAAATCATTAGTCAAACGGTTAGTTGCCTTCAGTAAAACTTCAAAAGCATTTTCCGCCATGATGTTTTCTTTGTCGAGTGTAGGGTTTATTTCCACAATTTCAAAGCAACATATTTTTTTGTTACGTAATAAATAATAAATAAAATTTCCAGCTTCCTTTTCAGTAATTCCATTTGGGGTAGGTGTTCCGGTTCCTTTGGATATAGAAGGATCCATACTATCCACATCAAATGAAACGTGAATAAAGTCACATTGTTCCAGTGCATATAAGGCTTCAATAGATATTCTTTCTACTCCCTTTTTGCGCATTTCACTTACCGTAAACACCTTTACTTTCTTGCTTTTAATCAAATGATCTTCCTGCGGTTCAGTATCACGTAGGGTAACCAGCACAAGGTCCTCGTACATTATTTTAGGTGATGGACTTCCTATATTCTTCAGTTTGTTCCAGTACTTTACAGTCTCTTCATCTGGGTTATTGATTTGCTTTTCCTTATTGTCTTCTCCCAATAGAGCCGCAAGAGGCATGCCATGCATATTACCGGAGGGGGTAGTATAAGGCGAATGCATATCAGCATGAGCATCTATCCATATTACCCCAATACGTTTGCCTGGGTAAGCTGCCTTTATCCCGGAAATGGTCCCAATAGAGGAACTATGATCACCTGAAATGATAATTGGGAAGGCATTATCGTTTACTACGGTAGACTTTACTTTAGAACATATCTCCTGATTAAGCTCATTAATATGTTTGATCCGTTTGGCATAGTCATTCTTAACAGGTTCCAGTAAATGCTGGTATTGCTCTTGTATCTCTATAGAAGGATATTTCTTAAAATAGGAACTTCCAAAGTCAAGAGAAGCTATTTTAACAGCATCAACCGCCATACTTGCCCCCCTTGTTCCGGCGCCAAGCTCAGATTTAATCTCTATAAGTTGAATCTTTTTCACGCGTTTTATCTTTAAACTCTATTTGTCACATGGAATACGCCATATTTTAAAATTGTAAACTCTTTAAGTATATGGCAATTTCATGCATCTAAATCAATCAAATATTCCACTAATTATTAAAGTAAGTTACTTACTTTTGTATGTCTATAATTCACTTGTAATGAAAAATACCTATCAAGACCTAATTGAGCAAACTTTTAACTTTCCTCAGGACGGTTTTCGCATTGTTGAAAATGAACTTTATTTTCACGATATCCCACTTATGGATATTATTGAACAATACGGAACACCATTAAAAATAACCTATTTGCCAAAAATTACCTCCCAGATACAAAGAGCAAAAAAAATATTCCAGGTGGCAATGGCTAAAGCCGATTACAAAGGTAGTTATACTTATTGCTATTGTACAAAAAGTTCGCATTTTTCATATGTTCTGGATGAAGTGCTTAAGAACGATGCGCATATAGAGACATCATCTGCTTTTGATATACAAATAGTAAAAGATTTATATAAAGATAAAAAGATCACAAAGGACCTACAGATCATTTGTAATGGATATAAGAGGCCGCTTTACAAGCAATATGTAACTGAGTTAATTAACGATGGATTTCAAAACGTGATACCCGTATTGGATGGGATGGATGAAATTGATTACTACAGCAAGCATGTAAAGAACAAATGTAAGTTGGGTATACGTATTGCTTCTGAAGAAGAACCCACGTTTGAGTTCTATACATCCCGCTTGGGTATACGTTATAAAGACATAACAAATTTTTATAAAGAGAAGATTCAGAACAATCCAAAGTTGGAATTGAAGATGCTTCACTTCTTCATTAATACTGGTATTAAAGACTCTATATACTATTGGTCGGAGCTGGCTAAGTGTCTTAATGTATACCTGGAGTTGAAGAAGATATGTCCCCATTTGGATTCATTGAACATAGGCGGCGGACTTCCAATTAAGACTTCTTTGGGGTTTGAGTTCGATTATGAATACATTATTGAAGAGGTTATATCACAGATAAAGAGCTTTTGTAAACAGAACAAGATCAAAGAACCTAATATTTATACCGAGTTTGGCTCTTTTACAGTAGCTGAAAGCGGCGCTTCCTTGTATTCAGTTTTAAGTAAAAAGCTGCAGAATGACCGAGAGCTTTGGTACATGATTGACAGTTCCTTCATAACTACATTGCCCGACACATGGGGTATTAACCAGCGTTTTATAATGCTAGCAGTTAATAAATGGGATAAGGAATATCAGCGTGTGAACCTTGGGGGATTGACCTGTGATAGTCTTGATTACTATAATGCAGAAGCGCATGCCAACCATATATTTTTGCCTGTTATGGAAGACAATGAAAAAGAACCATTGTATATAGGTTTCTTTCATACAGGTGCATATCAGGAATCTTTGGCTGGCTATGGTGGTATACAACATTGCCTCATACCAGCCCCTAAACATGTGCTTATTGATAGAGATGAAGATGGTGAAATTGTAACCAAACTTTTTGCGAAGGAACAAAGTTATAAATCCATGCTAAAAACATTGGGTTATTAGGTGCGGATTCCTTTTCGTTGAGGCACTCGAAACGAACAAATGGTTAAAATGTTTTACAGGGCTATTGAATTTGTGTTTTTTATCGTAGCTAAGATTTTAGTTCAACATAATATTTCCCTCTTATGTTAAAGCAAATCCTTTTTTATTTATGTTGTATTACGCTATTGTTTTGCGGCTGCAATAACAATGAAAAGGGGTTACTCAGCGAGGGCGTTATTAATTACGAAGTAACACTAATCAATAAAGATTATTATATGGCTTATGCAGCGCCTTCTGCAATGACATTTGAATTTAAAGATTCAAAATGCAAAGGTGTAATTAATGCAGGGCCGGGAGGAATAGTTACAAGTATTTTTATTTCTGATCCGGAAAGGAAAATATTTGCTCAATTATTTGAAATGGGTAATAAAAAATATGTGCATTCATATGATGAGAGAGAAATGCAGAAAGAGAATGAAATTTTTCCTCCACATACCGTAAAATCTACAAATGAAACAAAAGTAATAGCTGGATGTAAATGCAAAAAAGTGGTTTATGATTTTAAGGACGAATCTATGCCGGATTTTGATGTTTATTATACAAATGACCTGGCCGTTAAATCACCCAATTGGGCTTCGCCCTTTAAGGACGTTGATGGGGTTTTAATGGAATACCAGGTAAATAAATATGGATTAATACTCCGGTTTACGGCAAAAACTATGAATCATGTGAAAGTAGAATCGTCTAATTTTGAAATTCCAGAGGATCATAAGATAGTTACGCTTGAATACCTGGAAGGTCTTTTTCCTCATTAAAAAACCCTTTGATTTTTTAAAATACCACATTTGTTGAAAAGGTTTGGTTTTGGCATATGTAAGAATTTGCCTTTTTTTTCGTATATTTGCAAGTCATTTTAACGATTTTACATATTAAATTTTAATGAAGAAGAAGGTACTTCTTTCTTTTATATGTTGCGGGATCGCAGCCGCGGTAGTAGTTTCCGGCTGTGCAAGCAGCAACAGCGGTATGTTGTCCGAGGGTGTTATTGAGTATGACGCAAGCGTACTCAATACCGATAACCCAATGGCTTCTTACGCACCTTCCAAAATGACATTCAAGTTCAAAGATTCTAAATGCAGGGGGGAAATTTCTGCGGGTATGGGAATGCTAAATACGGTTCTTATTACCGATCCGGATGATAAAACACTTACGCAGCTTGTACGTGTAGTAACACAAAAGTATGCGCATGTTTATGATTACAACGCAGTACAAAAAGAGAACAGCGCTGTTCCTCAATATACCTTAACGCTTTCCGATGAAACTAAAATGATAGCCGGGTATAAATGCAAACGTGCCATATTCGATTTTAAAGACAGTAAGTACCCGGATTATGATGTTTATTATACCAATGATATTGAAATTACCGCGCCTAATTGGGCATCACCATTTCATGAAATTAACGGTGTGTTGATGGAATACCAGGTGAGCCGTTATGGGATGGATCTCCGGTTCACAGCTAAGAGCGTAAATCATTCTAAAGTAGAGTCCAACCAGTTTGAAATTTCCGAGGATTATAAGATTGTTACCGCAGAATATCTTGATGATCTTTTCAAGAGTTTTCAGTAGAATTTCGTCGCTTTCTTTTCCACAATTAATAGTGTATAACATTTTGGCGTAAGAATATTCCCCCTAATTACTTATACATACATTTGGTAGATAACTGTTTTTACCAATGGCATCGGGGAAAAGAAATCAACTTAAGAACGAGATCAAAGAAGAGGTCATTAAAGATGATGTGCTGGACGATGAGGGATTTGAAGAGGTTGCAGTAAAGCATGTTAATACCCCAAAGAAGAAAGCTACTAAACCTACTTTCAAACAAAAGTTTGCTTCTTATTTTGAATTTATTCAAAATGAAAAATTCCAACAGGTTACGGGCCTTGTGCTGTTGCTGTTCGCTGCATATTCCTTCATCGCATTTCTTTCGTTCTTATTTACATGGCAAAATGATCAGGATAAAATTCTTGGAGCATGGAATGAATTTTTTTCGGAACAGGTTACTATAGATAATTGGTTAGGTAAACTTGGCGCATTATTATCTTACCTTTTTGTTCATCGCTGGTTTGGTGTTGTATCATTTATTTTTCCTTTATTATTTACATTAATAGGCGTAAGGCTGCTTTTTAAAGTAAGTCTGCTGCCATTCGGAAAAACATTGAAGTATAGTTTTTTTGCATTGGTATGGGTATCAATAACACTTGGGTATTTTTTCAGCGATTCATATTTTTTCCTTGGCGGCGGTTATGGATACTCAATTAACGCATGGCTGCACGCAGTTGTGGGAAGCTTGGGTACTGCGGCGTTGTTGTTCATCAGTTTTATGATATTCCTTGTAGTTAATTTTAATATTTCATTTAAGTTGGCAAAGGATCCTGAGCCTGTTGTGGAAAACATGAAGCCTGAACCCGAAGAGCTAAAGCTGGAAATTGAAAAACCTAACGTAATAAATTCTTATAAGGAGCAGGAAATTTCACCTGTGCAGGAATTGATCCTTGATCCCGTTGACGAAGAAAGTGAGGAAGAGGAAGATTCCGCAATAGAATTGGAACCTGAAGTCGATGAGCAGGAAGAAGTGGTAATAGATAACGGAGATGTGCAATTTACCGTTGAGAAAGCCGAAGAGAAATCTGGAGCAACAGAAGAGCCTGTTGATGAAACCAACATTCCTTTTGGCGATTACGATCCAACGTTAGATCTTTCTTCTTATCAGCTTCCTTCAATAGATCTGTTGCAAGAATACGGTGGTAACAAAGAACCGAATGTAAATGCGGATGAGCTCAACGAGAATAAAAATAAAATTGTAAGTACTCTTGCGAATTATAATATTCAGATAGAAAAAATTAAAGCGACCATTGGCCCAACAGTTACATTATATGAAATAATTCCTGCAGCCGGCGTAAGGATTTCTAAAATTAAAAACCTGGAAGATGATATCGCCTTAAGTCTTTCCGCATTGGGTATTCGTATCATTGCTCCAATTCCTGGTAAAGGAACAATAGGTATTGAGGTGCCGAATCAAAATCCGGAGACTGTGGCCATGCGTACCATTATTGCATCGGATAAATTCCAGAATACAGGAATGGAACTACCATTGGCATTGGGTAAAACTATTTCTAACGAAACATTTATTGTCGATTTAACAAAGATGCCGCACATGTTAATGGCAGGTGCTACGGGTCAGGGTAAATCAGTTGGATTAAATGCGGTGCTGGTTTCATTGTTGTATAAAAAACATCCGTCGCAAATAAAATTTGTATTGGTGGATCCTAAAAAAGTGGAGTTGACATTATTCAATAAAATTGAACGACACTTTTTGGCGAAGCTTCCTGATACCGAAGAAGCAATCATTACCGATACAAAGAAAGTGGTAAACACATTGAATTCATTGTGTATCGAAATGGATAATCGTTATGATCTGTTGAAAGATGCACAGGTAAGAAATATTAAAGAGTACAATGCGAAATTTATTGCACGTAAATTAAATCCCAATAACGGACATAAATATTTACCGTATATAATATTAGTAGTGGATGAGTTTGCTGATCTTATTATGACAGCTGGTAAAGAAGTAGAAACACCTATAGCAAGGCTTGCGCAGCTTGCCCGTGCAATTGGTATACATTTAATTATTGCTACACAGCGTCCTTCAGTAAATATTATTACAGGTACAATTAAAGCCAACTTCCCGGCTCGTATCGCATTTCGGGTAACATCCAGAATAGATTCACGTACCATTTTAGATTCAGGTGGTGCGGAACAGTTAATTGGACGAGGGGATATGTTACTTTCAACAGGCAGTGATCTCATTCGTTTACAATGTGCATTTGTTGATACACCTGAAGTGGAAAGGATCACAGATTTTATTGGTTCTCAGCGCAGTTATCCACAGGCATTTCAGTTACCTGAATATGTTGGTGATGAATCCGAAGGTGGAAAAGGTGAACTTGATCCATCAGAGAGAGATGCTATGTTTAATGAGGCTGCAAAAGTTATTGTAACCCACCAACAGGGTTCGGCATCATTGTTGCAAAGAAAACTTAAGCTGGGTTATAACAGGGCGGGTCGTATAGTAGATCAATTAGAGGCTGTTGGAATCATCGGTCCCTTTGAAGGTTCTAGAGCCAGGGAGGTACTAATAAAGGATCTGGCAAGTTTGGAACAATTTTTGAAAGATATGGATAAACCCCGTGAAAACTTATAAAAATAGAACAGATGAAAAAATATATTTTAACTGTATTGATATTCGCATCATCGCTAGTGCTTTTTGCACAAGATGATGCTAAAGCAAAAGGAATTTTAGATGAGGTAAGTAAAAAAACAAAGGCTTATACATCTATTAAAGCTGACTTTACAATAACCAATCAGCCTGCCGATAAAAACAAAAAGGCCGATACACAAAACGGTTCGTTGTTGCTAAAGGGAGATAAGTATAAATTACAGATTAAAGGGCAGGAAGTTATTTCGGATAATAAAAAGATCTGGACATATTTAAAGGATGCTAACGAGGTACAGATTAATGATGTTGATCCTAAAGCAGACGATGCACTTAACCCTTCAAAGATATTTACATTGTATGAGAAGGGTTATAAATACAAATACTCTAAGGAAGATGTGTTGGATACTAAGCCTGTACATGTAATTGATCTTTTTCCGGCTAATCCAGACAAAGCAAAATTTCATACAGCCAAACTGTTTGTAGATAAAACAGATAAACGAATTGTATCTGTTAAAATGATGATGAAGGACGGAAGTACAGTAACTTACGCTATCAAAACGTTTGATGTGAACCAACCTGTTGTAGATACTTTTTTTACATTCGATAAGAAAGCGCATCCTGGAGTAGAAGAAATTGATTTAACTGATGGAAAATAAATCACAACTGTTGATATCCATCTTTGTATCGAACTAATACATTAGAAAAATCTAATACATGAGTAATTTGTAGTTCTATACTCCCCATTCCGAAGTCAATCCCAAAATAAATTCATTTTCAACATTAACGTTTATTGTTTATAATAAGCTGCATATCAGTATTTTATAAAAAAAACACGCGTTTCAATTTAAACAAAAAATAAAATTATGGCTTATTCTAATACGTAGCTAATGTTACTTTGCCATTTCCAGTTTATTAATTTCAAAATTGGTATAATGAAATAATAAATATGAATAAACTTAAAATTTTTTCGGTAGTATTTCTCTTTTACATAAATGAAAGTTTATGTTTTTCTCAAACAGTCTCCAGGCGATCATCATTTGTAGCAACAACCACTTTTTCCAACAATCTCCCGGCAATATATTTTACATGGGATACAATATACGGTGCAACAGCAAACGATAATTTGTTTATAGAGAAAAAGACAATTACTTCTACTACCTGGATACCTTTTGATACGATTTCTGCAGTGCTAAAAAGTTATACGGATACAAACATTGTAGCCGGAGTTCTTTATGAGTATAAATTTTATGTTCCAGGAATATCAGGTGGAATGCCTATCAATTCCATTTGTACCGGCATTGAAATGCCTCCTGTCGAAAACAGGGGAAAATTATTATTATTAATAGATACTTCTTTTGTTGATTCATTGCAGTCGGAAATAAATCGCTTGCAGAAAGACATTACCGGTGATGGCTGGAGAGTAGTTACACGATTTATTAATTCAAGTTCTTCAGTAATAAATACTAAAAATATTATTGTTAATGAATACCTTTTGGACTCAACTAATTTGAAATCTGTTTTATTACTGGGACATATCCCTGTCCCGTATTCCGGAAATATGGCTCCTGATGGACATGTTGATCATTATGGAGCATGGCCTGCCGATGTTTATTATGCTGATATAAATGGAACCTGGACGGATAATACTATTAATTCTACTATCGCTACCCGGTCACAAAATCATAACACTCCAGGTGATGGAAAATTTGATCAAAATATTATTCCTACAAAGGCCGAGTTAGTGATTGGCCGGGTTGACTTAAGTAACTTACCCGCTTTTGGTTTGAGTGATGTACAACTCATGAGAAGATATTTAAATAAAAATCATGATTATCGGGTAAAAAATATTGTTGTGAATCAAAGGGGATTAATTGATGATAATTTTGGTTCTTTGGCGCAAACCGGATGGAGAGGGTTTTCCGCACTGTTTGGTAAGAACAATGTACATGAGTTGGATTACTTTACAACTTTACAAACACAAAGCTATATCTGGTCGTATGGGTGTGGCCCTGGTACGTATTCATCAGCTTCTGGTATTGGAAATACAAATGATTTTGTAACTAAAAGCTGCAATACTATTTTCTCTGCGTTGTATGGAAGTTATTTTGGAGATTGGGATGTAAGCGATAATTTTTTGCGGGCATCATTAGCATCAAGTGGATTAACGCTCGCCACCATGTGGGGAGGAGATCCGATATGGTCAATACAGCATATGGGTATGGGTTATACGATCGGTGAAATTACTCGACTAAATCAAAATATATCAAATGGTTGGTATAATGTTTTGCCATCTGGCTCTGCAAAAAGCGTATATATCAGTTTAATGGGTGATCCCTCACTTCGCTTGCATGTAATTTCACCACCAGATAGTTTAACTGCATCATTATTAGTTAATTCTACTGTTAAAGTTTCATGGAAGCTGTCTAATGATACAGTATTGGGATATCATATTTACCGTCTTGATACCATAACTGGTTATTATCAAAGAATAAATACTTCTATTGTGATATCCAACTCCTATGTTGATTCATCTCCAATAAATGGAAATAATTATTATATGGTAAGGGCCATTAATTTGGAGGATAGAAGTAGTGGAAGCTATTACAATCTTAGTCAAGGAATATTCGATACAATTTTTGTTATTAATACCACCGGAATTGTTCAGGATAAAAAAAGCAATATTTCAATTAACATATATCCTAATCCGATGCATGATAAATGTAGTGTTGAAATTTTAACATATGGGTTATCAGAAAAAATAGAAGTTGATATATTTGACGCTTCAGGAAAACAAGTTTATTCTTCGCAGCTTAATAATGGTCAATGTGATTATATATTAAGTCTTGAAAGCCTTAGCCCAGGAATATACATGGCTAAATTTTCTACTATAGCATCAACTGAACTAAAAATAATATCAATAATACGTTAATATAAGAATGAAGCTTATTATTTAACGGTCTCCACTTTAAAATCGTCCACGTATATCGTAATTTTATTATCGGGTGAATTCGCTGTAATTCCAATTTCAACACTTGTATATTGACCCTTTGTTCCTTGTATTGCGTAAAGAAAATCTTTAGGAAGTGTTACTTCTTTATCACTGTCAATTATTAGGTCTCCATCCTGCCATAATTTTATGTATCCTTTATGTTTTTGCGATAATTTAACTTCCCATACCAGATCAACCCATTGGTTCCTGGGAAAATCTTTTTCCTGCCCTGCAACTTGTACCACATCATCCTGAAGGAATTTATGTTCAATTCGCAATTGATTATCAACTAAGGCAAGCCTGATGCCCGGCCCGGCACCAACAGCTGTTTGTTCTTCAAGGTCCTGTATAAAAAGCCAATCCGCCTTATCTGTCCCTACGATATAATATTTTGAACTTACTCTCATCGTTTCTCCTTCCCAGAATGCCATCTTCTGTTTGGAAATACTGCACTTTGAAACATCATCTCCTTTTGATGGAAGAGCAAAAAACTTCAAATATTTATTTCCATTTAATGTGTCTACTGTAATATGATTATCATCCATTGTAATTTGGGTGTGTGACCAAAATATGTCATCCGGCAGTAGTAAATCTTCAAGCTGATTGTAGGACTGAAAATCATCCATGTAAAAGTCAGGACCCTCAAAATATTTTTCTTTTTTGCATGAAGCAAAAGAGAGTAGGAGAGTGAAAAAGATCAAACCAAAAATATTTTTTTTCTTTTCCATTTATTTACTTTTAAAAGTATATCCAATTCCAATTCCGCCCCAATGTTCTATTTGCCGGTCGAAGATGTAGGATATAAGCGGAGTATATCCAATTTTGAAAAATATTTTTTTCTCTAGGGGCTCAAACCTGTACCCAATAGCTGCCAATCCCAATACAAAAAAACTTCCACGAGTCGTAAGTGTTACCCCTTGCCCTATGCCTACCTCCAGTTTATGTGCATTTTTTCCCACCCTGGCATTAAACAGATATGGAAATATCAGTGCGTTGCCATTGTTCCTGTCAATTGGTATAAAGCAAAAACCTATACGTGAACTATAAATAATATTTTTTTTTATCCTAACGTCCTTTTCAAAATTAACAGAACCAAAACCCCCGCTGCCGGCCAGTTCTAAAAAAAATGATTTCTTTTTAGGGGTATCTGTTTGAGTAAGCCCTGTCAGAGGTAAAAGGAGTAAAATGAGACCAGCAAATCGTTTCATTAATAGGTAATAAGGATAGTCTCAAAAGTACAACTATAGTTAGGTTAGGACAAACCTCTTACCGGTCTATTCTAATGAGTCAGAATGGGGGGAGAGGCTGGTACATGGGAGTGCCCAATCTGCAAGAAAACTATAAATGTTAGGGGCAAAAGGGACATGTAAAGCTTGTACACAACCAATTTCCACCTTAAAAAAAAGATGAAAGGAAAATTGCTCCAAAAAAAGACCACTGGCTAAAGCAGACGTCAGGAACATTTTTTCAAATATCAACTATTTACTTTCCAAAGAAAACCTAATGACCTGTTACGTAAACGAAAAGCATATCTCCAATGTGAATCTTATCAGAGAAGTGGAGATTAATTTCAATGCATGTATTTTCCACAAAAAAAATGTTCTTAGATATAAAGAAGCAGCTTAATGAATTACATTTTCAATAATTCTCTTTGTTTATTATAACGCATTTGGAAATAGTGTAATTTATGTAATATATTAAAAATTTTTTATAACACATGTGCTTATTACGTTACTCACCTTGAC
>CAZQIC010000050.1:0-13670 GCA_964593555.1 uncultured Bacteroidia bacterium
CTAAAAAAAAATACGGTTACATTTGTTAAAATCAATTAATAGAACCTCCCTTATACAACTAAAAAGACCAAGTATTTGGTGTTTTTTGTTCATGTCATTTACTTTTTTTCTAAAGGCACAATCTCCAGGCGGTGTATCCGGCTCCACTTTTTGGGTAAGAGCTGATGCTGGAGTTACAGGAACAACAAATGTAAATCCATGGGCAGACCAAAGCGGAACAATTAATAATCTTACACAAAGTGTTGGAGCTAACCAGCCTTCCTTAGTTAATAGCGATATCAATTTCAACCCTTCAATTAATTTTTCAGCAAGCTCAACCGTCATGTCTCCCGCAACTCCCGGAGCCAACTTAAACTCCACAGTATTTGCCGTTGCGAAACCTACAGTTAATACTACATGGCGAACTATGTTCAGGGGAACAGCAACCGATCATCCCATGATTGTTGAAGCAGGAAGTAACAGGCTTGGATATTATGATAACGACAATGGAGCTTTCCAGAACAGCGGATTTACATGGACACAGAATGAGGCGGCGGTGATGACCATGGAAATGCGAAGCGGCGATGTAAACTTCAGAAAAAATGGAACACAGGGGTCGTCAATAGCTACCATTAATCTTGCAGGAATCAACATGGATTATTTTGGTAATTACCAGAGTGGGGGTCAGCAATTCGGCAAAATTGCAGAAGTAATAATTTTCAATACATCCTCTGCACTGACCACCACAGAAAAACGAAAGGTAGAAAGCTATCTGGCAGTTAAATATGGAATAACCTTAACGCACGATTACATAACTGCAGATGCCGCTACAACTACATGGAACATAACAACGAATGCCACTTATAGCAATAACATTACAGGAATTGGCCGTGATGACCTCACAGGACTTGATCAACGTAAATCACTAAGTATAAATTCAACAGGCTGCGTTACATTAGACAAAGGCGGCGCTTTTGGCACTGATAAGGATTTTGTTTTGTGGGGCGATGATGCTGCTGTTGGTACAAGTGCAAACGTTCCTTCCAGCTATGTGATGAGATCTAACAGAATATGGAAAACCGCTGTTACAGGAACTCCGGGTAATGTGGGTTTTAGTGTAGATCTTTCCATCCTGGGATTACCAAATACAGGTATAGCTTCTGATTATGCTTTAATGATTGATGCCAATACGGATTTTAGTTCCGGCTCAACAATTCATACCACCGGGGCAAGTTTAGTTGGAAGTACACTGAGTTTTACCGGAGTAACTCTTTCTAATAACAACTACTTTACAATTGCTGCAATGAATATTGTTATTCCTGGCGGAGTTGTCGGATTAAATGTTTGGCTAAAAGCGAATTCGGGTCCGTTAAAAGCCGGTGCTCTTCCTGCTGCGAATGGAGATGCATTGGTAACATGGCAGGATAAAAGCGGATTTGGACATGACTACGTAGGAGTAGCTGGACCAACATTAGTAACTAATGCAATTAATTTTAATCCGTCAGTTGAAATTTTATCCGGCGGCTTTGATGCCCCTGCCGGATCAGAACTTGGTACAGACTGGACCACATTTTTTGTTTCTAAAAAACTGGCATCTGATGATGTCGGAAGAGTTTTCGAAGGAAATACAGGAAATAATTTATGGGCACATTGGGGCAATTACACTAACAGTATTTATCTAGAAGCTGTTCCCTCAAATCACAACAGCGGTATTGCTACAACTACCGGAATACAAGCGTTGCATATACATACTTATAAAAGAGAATCTACAGGCGGTACTCTTGAAGCAAGGGCTGATGGAACAAGCTTAACAACATACACCAGCAGCACAAACCCAACAGGCGTTCGCATAGATATTGATGCCGGTAATTATGTGGCTACAGAGTCTTCCGATGCGCGGGTTGCCGAAATGATCGTTTACAATGCGGCATTAACGGCAACCGAAATAAAAAAAATAGAATCATACCTTGCAATAAAATATGGAATGACCATTACACATGATTACCTGGCTTCCGATGCCACCGTTTTATGGAATGCAACAACCAATTCAACATATCATAACAATGTAACAGGTATCGGGCGGGATGATTTTACTGCATTGGCTCAGCCGAAATCATTAAGCATCAATGCAACAGGGACAGTAACAATGGATAAAGGTGGAGCCTTTGGTACTGATAAAGATTTTATATTGTGGGGTGATGATGCTGCAGTTGGAACAAGTACCAATGTGCCTGTCACTTATGTGTTAAGATCCAAACGAATCTGGAAAACCGCTGTTACAGGAACACCCGGTGTAATTAGTTTCAGTATTGATATTTCTGCATTGGGAATTCCCAATACAGGATCAGCAGCCGATTATGCATTATTAATTGATGCAAATACAGATTTTAGTTCCGGAGCAACGGCACACACAACAGGCGCGAGTTTAAGCGGAAACATTTTAAGTTTTACTGGAGTAGGCTTTTCCAACAACGACTATTTTTCTATTGCAGCGATGAACGTTGTTATTCCAGGTGGTGTGGTGGGCCTTGCAGTTTGGCTGAAAGCAAATTCAGGACCATTAAAAGCCGGGGCATTACCAGCTGCGAATGGAGATGCATTGGTTACATGGCAGGACAAAAGCGGAAATAATTTTGATTATACTTCAGTTGCCGGACCAACACTGGTTACTAATGCGTTAAATTTTAATCCTGCAGTTGAAATTTTATCCGGCGGCTTTGATGCCCCTGCAGGAGCAGTCCTTGGAACTGAATGGACAACTTTTTTTGTTTCTAAAAAATTAGCTTCCGATGATGTTGGCAGATTGTTTGATGGAAACACAGGAAATAATTTATGGGCACATTGGGGCAATTACACTAACAGTATCTTTTTAGAAGGTGTTCCATCAAACTATAACAGCGGGATCGCTACCACAACAGGAATACAAAATCTGCATTTACACGCATATGTGAGGGAAGCTGCAGGTGGGACCCTTGAGGCAAGAGCAGATGGAACAAGCTTAACCACATTTGGCACCAGTACCAATCCTACCGGAGTGCGAATTGATATTGATGCTGGTAATTATGCAGGGACGGAATCATCCGATGCAAGAGTTGGCGAAATGATCATTTACAATTCAGCTCTAACAGCAGCTGATGTACAAAAAATAGAATCATATTTAGCCCTGAAATATGGGATGACGATTGCGCATAATTACTTAGCAACTGATGGCACAGTAACATGGAACTCAACAACAAATTCTACTTACCACAACAATGTAACAGGCATTGGCCGTGATGATAACACAGGTCTTGATCAAAGAAAATCTTTAAGCATAAATGCAACAGGATCCGTCACACTTGACAAGGGCGGTGCATTTGGTTCGGATAAAAATTTTATTGTATGGGGTGATGACGCTGCAACAGCTACCAGTACAAATATTCCCGCAGCTTATACATTACGAACAAAACGAATATGGAAAACTGCTGTTACAGGCACGCCGGGTGTTGTCAGTTTCAGTGTAGACCTTTCTGTTTTAGGTTTTGCCAATACCGGTTCTGTATCCGATTACGCTCTGTTAATTGATGCCAACACCGATTTCAGCAGCGGATCAACTGTGCATACAACGGGTGCTGGTTTAAGCGGAAACATTTTAAGCTTTACCAATGTTAGTTTTTCTAACAACGACTACTTTACTATTGCAGCGGCAAATGTCATTATTGCAGGAAGTGTAACCGGGTGTATATTCTGGGCAGAAGGGACAACAGGTGTTACCGGAACAACTAACGTAAGCAACTGGGCGGATCAAAGTTATAATAACAACCATGCAACGCAGGGTATCGCAGCTAACCAGCCTTCATTAGTTGATCCTGATATTAATTTTAATCCTGATGTAAATTTCAACGGCAATACAACAATAATGTCAATCACAACTCCACCGGCAAGTTTAAACACCACTGTATTTACTGTTGCTGCGCCAAAAGTAAATACAAGCTGGAGAACCATGTTCAGATCAACTGTTTCAGATCATCATCTTATTGTGGAAACAGGCGCAACAAGACTAGGATATTATGATACTGATAATGGAGGATTTATTCCAAGCGGCTTTACCTGGCTACAAAATGAAGTATCTCTTGTTGGTTTAGAAATGCGCGCAGGTGATGTAAACTTCAGAAAAAACGGAACTCAGGGATCATCCATCGCTTCAATTAACCTTGCAAGTCAAACCATGGATTATTATGGAAACTACCAAGGCAATGGCCAGGCCTTTGGAAAAATTGCTGAGACAATGATATTTAATACCGCAGCAGCATTAACTTCCCTGGAAAAAAATAAGATAGAAACTTATCTTGGTTTAAAATATGGTATTACTCTTTCGCATGATTATATTGCTACAGATGGAACCACAACATGGGACCGTACTGCTAATACTGGTTACAATACAAACTTAACAGGCATTGGACGTGATAACAGTACGGGTTTGCACCAAAAACAAAGTAAGAGCAGCAGTTCTTCAATAGATTACATTACTCTTGCCCTCGGATCCGTTGCTGCAACTAACGCTGCCAATGGAAATACCTTTGCAGTAGATAAGTCATTTTTAATAGCCGGCAACAACAATGCTGTTATGGATTATTACGGAGTGAGCGATCTTCCGGCAACTATACAATCAAGGGTTGCAAGGGTGTGGAAAGTACAGGAAACCGGAACAGTTGGTAGTATACGAGTACAACTTGACCTGAGCACCATTGTTGGTGCAGGTGGTGTGGTTGGCGCGAACGATCTGCAATATGTTCGTTTGCTCGTTGATGCTGACGGTGTTTTTGCAGCAGGCGCAACTATTCTTGCACCTACATCATATGATAACACAACTGATCTAGCACAATTTGATTTTGATTTTTCTACCGGCACTTTCTTTACTTTTGGATCTACAAATTCTGCCGCGGCTCCCCTTCCTATTGAGTTGATATCGTTTACAGCTTTGCCTGTTGACAATAAAATGGTTCAATTAAATTGGAAAACTGCATCTGAAACAAACAACAAATACTTTGAGGTACAGCGCTCAACAGACCTGCTTTCATTTGAAAGCATCAGCAGAAAAGAAGGTGCGGGGACAATCGCATCCATTTCAGAGTATGAATCTGTTGACCACTCTCCTATTTCCGGAACATCATATTATAGGTTGATGCAGACAGACTATGACGGAAAGACAAGTCATTCGGGAGTTGTACCTGTTACTATTAATACATTCGCGAATATTACTTTATATCCAAATCCTGCCAGGGATGGATTTGCGCTCGAAGGAAATAATATAAACACGGTAAAAATTGAGGTCACTAATTTTATCGGAGAAAAAATTAACGTAAAAAATACTGTCACATCAAACAGGATCACGTTTGAAACCGCCAACCTTTCCCGTGGTGTCTATTTTGTAATTATCGAACACAAGGGACAAACAGAAAGAAGAAAAATTATTCTCGAGTAAACTTCAGAATCACCTCCAGTTTGATTTAAACATGAAGATGTAAGAACTTAACGCAAAACATAGTACTTTTGTCCCGCTATGAAACGAATTGGTAACTACAGAAAGCTATTTGGCATCGAACAAAACGCAGACCTCGCAGAATTAAAAACTGTTTACAGAAACTTAATGAAGGAATGGCATCCTGATAAGTTCATGGAAGACGAAAAAAAGGCAGAAGCAGAAATAAAAAGCAAAGAAATTATTGCTGCCTATCATTTTCTAGTGAGTATCTCTCCGGAAACACACGCAAATAATATAGAAGAATATACAGCAACCATTACCGCTTCGGGTATTGATGATTTTCATTATAAAGGGCAAACATTAAAGATCACTTTCCAGGATGGCTGTATTTATGAATACTTTGGCGTGACTAAAAATATTTACGAAAAATTACTTAACTCCTCTACCCCTGCCCGATTCGCACGCAGGCATATTTTTAATTCTTTTACTTACCGGAAAGCAACTAAGGCAACAGAACAATAAAATGATATTTAAGAAGTACGAAGTTTGATTTAAGAATTGCGGTGCCATCACACAATCTGGATACACCCAGACTAAATGTCCTGGCACTCGAAGTAATCTCCGCTTTGTCAGTTCTAGTATTCCAAGTAAAGCGAGGAATGTATCAAGAAGTAGACAAACCTTCACCCGCGTTCTCGATACTTTTCCGCCCAAAGCGTAAAAACTCGAACTGACAACCCACACTTTCATATTGAGCTTGTCGAAGTGTCAATAATTCCCAACCGATAACATTACTAAAGTACAAGTTTCAATAACTTCAATACCTTTTTCGCGTGCAAGCTTTGTTAATTCGAGATTCTCGGCGCCGGGATTAAAAATAATGCGCCTGGGGTTTAGGGATAAAATATAATTGTATAAAGGTGGCTGATTATTCGAACCGACATACATAGTAATTGTATCTATATTGTTAAGTGGGGGATTTCCTTTTTCTATTTTTACTCCATCAACATTTCCTTCCCTCAAACCAACAGCTACTACCTCATGTCCGTAACGCAATAAACTTTTTATCGCCTTGTTGCTGTATCGCTCAGGATTTTCAGATGCCCCTATTACTAATGTCTTCATACTACTCTGTATAATCTAATTCTTTCCCGTATGTTTCTTCGATCATAAAACTCGAAAAAATAGCAATTGCCATACATACACACCCCACAATGAAACCTGCAGTCCAAAGACCTAATCCCGGTTTTAAATACGTAACAAAAAAAGAAACCAAAACTGTTGAACCTCTTACAAAATTTGGAGCTGATGTTGCTACGGTGGCACGAAGATTGGTTCCAAACTGTTCAGATGATGCTGTAACAAATACTGCCCATAATCCTCCCATAGGTATTCCAATTAAAAACAGGATCAGGTAAAATACAAATGAGCTCGCGTCACTTGCCATAAAATATACCACCATCAATATTGCCATTGTTATTACTGCATAAAGAATAGATCTTTTACGCGACTGCCAGCGCTGCGCGAGATAACCAAAAACTAAACTGCCGAGGCTGGCACCAATGTAGTGCAGCATAACAGCGGTCGAACCTTTTATCGCACCTTGTATATTTAGTTCTTTTGCAAAATCGGATGAGCTGATCACTAATAAACTGATTACGTACCAAACAGGAACACCAACCAAAATGGAGAAAATATATTTTTTAAATCTTTTGGCATCATTAAATAATCTGAAAAAATTTCCTCTCGAAACACCTTCCTGTTTTGTTTTGTGATACATACCTGACTCATGTACTACGATACGAAGGAACAATAACATTAAACCCAACCCTCCTCCGACAAAATATGCCATTCTCCAGTCAAAAAAATCGTTTATCAAAAATGCAAGTACTGCACCAATAATTCCAATGCCTGAAACAATACTTGCTCCGAGGCCGCGAGATTCTTTTGTCATCACTTCCGAAACCAATGTAATACCAATACCTAATTCACCGGCCAATCCGAAACCTGCAATAAACCTTAACCAGGCATATTGATCCAATGTTTGTACAAATCCGTTAGCGATGTTAGCAAGTGAATATAAAAGAATAGTAAAAAATAATGTAGAGAGCCGTCCGTTCTTGTCGCCAAGTATCCCCCATACAATTCCTCCAATGAGCATGCCGATCATTTGAATATTCAAGAGAAAGCTGCCTTCAGAAAATAAATTTTCCGGTGTTACTCCTAAATCTGTAAGACTTGGATTTTTTACTATTCCAAAAAGGATAAGATCATAAATATCAACGAAGTAGCCCAATGCAGCTACGATCACCACAATGTTAAAAGGATTTTTTATTCCGTTTGAATTCATTTTTATTATATATAAAACGAAAATTACAAAAAAGTGGCAGATGATGAAAGAGCAGGCTAATTATTATGATATTTATGATTGACGTAGATTTTTTATCCTAATAAATCATAATCATCTGCGTTTATCCGCGTTCTATCAACCCACTTATCTATTAATATTCCTTTTATTTAATGCTTCGCGATACTTAGCAGCATATATACAATGCTGATCATAGGATTTAGCGAAATAATGTTTCCCTGAAAAATCATCTTTGGCACACATATAAATATAATCGTTCTTATTATAATTAAGCACTGCGTCAATCGAGGAAGGCTCTGGCAGGCAAATAACCCCGGGTGGTAAACCTTTATTCATATAAGTATTGTAAGGTGAATCGATTTTTTTATCTACATTAAGTACCCTATTCACTGTAAAATCACCAAGAGCATAAATAAGGGTCGGGTCACTCTGCAGCGGCATTTCTTTATTCAAACGATTAATATATAAACCGGCAATGGTTGGTTTTTCATCATCGAACCTCGATTGCTCCGCTTGTACAATAGATGCCAATATTGTAACCTCCGATTGCGACAAACCAATTTGTTTTGCTTTTGCTTTTCTCGCGTCAGTCCAGAATTTTTTATACTCTGTGGCCATCTTATCCATAAATTGATCGACAGAAGTGTTCCAGAAAAACTCATAAGTATTGGGAATAAATAAAGTTAGGGCTGTATTTTCATTTAAGCCATACTTACTTAGATACTCATTGTCATTTAATTTATCTAGCAATTCATTCGAATCGGCTTCTAATCTTATACAAACTCTTGTCACCAATTGATCCTTTGTACGTACACCTTCAAAAAATATTTTTACCGGCTCCTGTATTCCGGCTCTCAACAAGTTCAGTAGTTCGTTATTACCCATCCTGCTAAGCACCCTGTATTTTCCGGGTTTAATATTTTCCTTATATTTTTTTTTCTCTGCCAGCCATTCAAAAGATGCGGTACTTACTAAAATATTCTTTTCGGTTAATATTCCCAATACGTCAATGAATGTTGAACCAGTAGGAATATAGATGACCTGTGATTTTTTTTCACCCAGGTTTACATTGGGTTTATAAACGAACCGATATGCCATATAGGCTGCGCCACCACCTGCAAGCAAAATGATAAGCAGGATAGAAATTAAAAATTTCTTGAAGAAAGATGATTTACCCTTTGCCAAATGCAATGCTTTAGAAAGTAAATTTACCAAAAATGCGGCACATTACTAGCGACTGAATTGCTGCTCAAGAGTCCTCTTTTTCTGAAGATCTTTAAGTATTTTTCGTTCAAGTACCAGGCAGTTGGGACAATTATAATTTTCCCAATAGTTTTTGTTGTAAGGAAACGACTCATTGCTCAGAATTACATTGGGACCAGGTCTATAACACTCCTCTTCTTTGAACTTAACTACATTTTCCGTGCGGATATTATTTACAAAAAACTGGACCGACGATCTGTACACTATTTGCTTGTCTGTAAGGGAAACGTCAACTGATGTGTAATCCGGTCTTATCATATATATATTATCCTTTTTTGCCTGGCTCAGGTACCATTTGCCATTATACAACCTGTAATCGACACTCATTTTAAAATTGCGATGTCTTGCAATGTACCAATGACAATTTTTCGCTTCCATTTCAAAATTAATAGACATAAATGCAAACGTTTCCATATCAATATACATATGCCCAGTTGTGATCTTTTCATCCTTATTCTCAAAAGCAATCACATATACCATTCTGTCATTATACGAGATCACTCCTTCAAGAGTATATTTATAATTTTTCATCTTATCCGGTTTCATGAACCATAAAAATGAACTTTGTTTTACAAGATCTATTCCCACAATCCTAGGTGGTCCGCCCAGAATACAAGGATTTATATCTTGTTTACTTAAATTATCGCTCACCCTTGCTTCAATAATTTTAACCTGATCGTTAGGAGAAGGGTATAATGACCAATGCTCATGGAGCGGAAGTGCTTTACGTGTTACTATACTATCCTTAATAGAATTGGTCGAATAGTATTTTTTTATAGCAGCCTCCCTATCCCATTTATAATTATCAGGTGCATAATAGAATATACAAGCTGCGTCAGCCAGTTTAATATAACTGCTATCTTCCTGTATTATCTCCCTGTAATATGCGTCTATATAAAATGGATCTGTAGGATAGTTCTCGGGAATTTTTTTTATTGCTTCTTTGACAATACCAACAGGATCGACCGGCTTTACCAATACTTCACTAAGGTTATAACTTTTCGGACTGAGATATATTTTTAAATCGCCGACATCAGAAATATTTTTGATATTATTTGTATAAGATTCGTATCCAAGGAAAGAAACAATTAACTCATTACCTTTTAAAGAATCGGGAAAGCTTAATGTAAAAAAACCATCTTCGTTGGTATTTGTCCCAATACTCTCACCTTTTAATTGAACAAGAACATACGGCAAGGGAGAGCTATTACTTTTATCAAATACATACCCGCTTAAAGTAATTGTTTGACCGTGGACAAAAGGTTGCCAAAAAAGAAAAATTGCCAACAGGATTCGTTTCATTAGTAGTATCTATTTGCCTCCATGCCCTTGTGCCCTGGACAATTCCCATTCATGGTAAAGCTGATTTGATCGTACGTTATTTGGATACTTTTTTTTCAGTTCCAATAATATTTTTTCTGCCTGTTTCCCTTTGTCACCTCCCAAATACAAATACAATGCCGCTTTGTTCAAGAGTGCCTGCTCATAATCAGGGTCCAAAGAAAGAGCTTTATTATAATTTATCTCAGCATTTACCGGATCATTATTCATAAGGTAAACATAGCCAAGGTTTGAAAAGGCTGGGGCATACATGGGATCTTCCTTGATTATTTCTTCAAGCATTTTTATTGCTTTATCGGTTTGCTTCACGGAAATATAAATGCCCGCTACTTTATTTTTAAACTCAGAAACAAATGGAGCAAGTTTAACTGCCAATTCATAAAACCGCAAAGCGCTGTTGTTATCTCCCTTATTTGATAAAGCCTGGCCGATACGGTAATTCGTCCATGCATCATTGTTATCAAATGATTTTTGTATTAACATTTCATTCAGCAATTTTTCTTTGCCTATTCCATTTACATACTTTATTATTTTATCGTTGTCACTCCTCAGGTAATACAAATGCACCAGCTCTGCTATATTTTCAGCTATTTCATCAGGCGTAATATCTTTCAGATATTTTTTTGCAGAGTCTAAATAAAAAGGTTCGGCTTCAAATTTTTCATATTGATTAATATATCCCCTGGCAATAATTTTAGCTGAAGGATTTTTTTCATTTACGGCATACAACGAAATAAATTTGCGCACTTTATCCTGTTCCTTTTTTGAAACAATAGTACGAATATAATGATCAGTAATCCGCACATGGGGAATATCAACCGAACCAGATTTTGGCATATGACAAGAAACGCAGTTATTATTTTTTAAATTTCTTTCCGATTCACTCTCTGTACACTGGTGTTCGTTAGTTGAATGACAATTCATACATTTTCCATTGAACACTTCCATACCTGTAGCTTTCACACTTACATGCGGATTATGACAGGTAACACAGGTCATTGAATTTTTATACGGACGCAGAACATTTGCCTGATCTCCCTTCGGAACACTTTCTAAAAAACATTTGCTCATCTTCAACCTGTCGGCATGAGATGCCATAATAAAATCAGTTTCCGAGTCGGTATAACGCGAAAGAAAAACTGTCATTACATCAGAAAGCTTCATGCCCGGTTTAAAATCGTAAAAAGATTTGTTGTCTTTTAAAACCGTATTTCCTTGCAGGTGGCAGCGCTGACAAAGATCAAATTGCAGATCAACGGATAATTTACCCGGATTAACTATAGAGAAATCTATATATTTTGAAGTGTCAATTCTTTCTCCAGCTGTTTTTTGCTGAACGTGAATACTTCCCGGACCATGACACCGTTCACAGTTAATTCCATTAGGAATACTTGAATATTTATTTTCCGAGCCCTGTACAAAATCGGGAAACGAATTATGACAACTCATACATTCCAACCCTATTTTTCGGCTGAAGCGTGAATTTTTTCCATTCTCAAAACCCGGAGGAAAATCCCAGCGTTTATCCTGTGTATAATAAGTGAGCGGGGCCTGGTAAATATATCCGTTTACATTTATCATATGCGAATTGGTGTGCTGCCCTGAACCAATGATATAACTTATATCGTGCATGTTTTTGTAAACAGTATCTTTTCCTTCGAGCCGATATTCCTTCACCTTATATATTTCATGATCCCAATAAGGCTGATAATAAAGATCAGAGTACTTATCGTACAATACAGGATGCTGAGAAAAATCGGCTGATGATTTTGTTTTACTTGCCGTATCAAAAGACATACCCATACCTGTATGCATAAATGAATCGTAGATTTGCTGATGACACAAACGGCATTGCGTCATGCCAACATATTTTGCAGTATCACTATGATTAAAGTAAGGCGAAACTTGTTTTTGAGCAACAGAATGTTGTTCTTCCTGTTTAGGTGTGCAACAAATAAAATAGGCAATGATTATAAAAGGAAGAAAAAGAAATGCGCTCCGTAGTTTTTTACTCATCACTATGATCTACGTCATTTATAAGCTGTAACATATATTCGTCGACCCAATTATTACCTAAACGGATCCACTGCTTTTTTACACCCACCACTTCGAAGCCAAATTTCTTAAACAACCCAAAGCTTGATTCGTTAGTTACTTCAACGTTACAATACAATTGCTTAAGCCCAAGTGTGGTGAAGGAATAATTAATGAGCAGTTTCAATGCTTCAGAAGCGCAGCCTTTTTTCCTGTGTTCTGCTTCGGAGATCAATACGCCTATTCCTGCCCTCCTGTTATTCGGATCAAAATCAAAAAGATCGATGCAGCCAACAACTTCGTCATTCTTATTTTCAATGACCAACCTCAATTGCTTTGTTGTAAAAATATCATAATGGGAAGTTTCAAGATATTGTTCTAATGCCAATCTTGAAAAGGGAGCTACAGTATTACTCACATGCCAGATGCTAGAATCATTTTCCCATTTATAGAGCGATCCTATATCTTCCGGCTCCATCGCCCTTAACTGAATATTTTCTCCGTTGAGTAATTGCATTTATAATACTTGTTCCAGATTGGCAGAACGAATGCCTTCATAAATATCGTTCATGGAATATTTATTCATTCCAAAAGTATTTCCTAGCATCAGCTGGTCCAAATTTAATTGATAACAGGATGTGATAATATTTTTTTCGTAAAGCATCGGCAATAACTCGTAAACAAAATTTACATGTTTCATTTCAGGTTCATAAACAGAACCGCAAAAATCTCTGATGGGCGCCAAGCAGGTTGCCAAACCAATATCCACTCGCGGATATGCTAATGTATATTTTTTAATTTCTTCTTTCAGATCGTCAATAGTAAAAAGAGCGGGAACAGATAATTTAATAAACACGGTCTCTATTCTTTGCTTATGAATTAACCTCAACAAAGAACTTAAGTTACCATCAACACTTGCTCCTTTTACCGAAAGTGTAAATAATTTACCATTTACAGAAACAGCTAAATGTGGCGGTATGCGGGCCGCATAAAGTACCACTAAAAAAATATCGTTGCTTAAGAGCTCTTCCTTAGCAGGCAAAATATTTGTTATGGTATATTTATTCTCCATCAATTAAATTTCCACAGTTCCTTCAAACACAAATGTCGCAGTACCTTCGAGCCAAATATCCGTAAAAGTATTGTCTACGTTCTTTTTAAATTTCACATTAAGTTCTCCTCCCAATGTTTTTATTCCGCAATGATCCGCTCCAGTTGAAC
>CAZQIC010000050.1:13680-29865 GCA_964593555.1 uncultured Bacteroidia bacterium
ACTGCCATTTACAGAAGCCACAAGTGCAGCTGCCACAACACCAGTTCCGCACGAATACGTTTCATCTTCCACACCGCGTTCATATGTTCTTACAAACAAATGTCCACCCTGGCGCTCAATAAAATTCACATTGGTGCCTTGTTCTTTGAAGCGCTCATTATTACGGATCGCTTTTCCTTCTTCAAAAACATTTACCGACCTCACATCTTTTACACTTTTTACATAATGCGGCGATCCTGTATCCAGGAAAAAATGATCATTATTTTCCTCTATTTTTTTTACATCGTTCATTTTTAAACTCACCCAATCATTCTTCACTACAGCAATGTGTTCGCCGTCAATAGCGATAAAATGCGCTTTATCTTTTATTACTCCCAGCCTGTTTGCAAACGCAACAATACATCTGCCGCCATTACCGCACATGGATGTTGTTCGGCCATCGGAGTTATAATACACCATTTCAAAATCATACCCCTGCTTGTGCTGTAATAACATTAATCCGTCCGCACCAATACCAAAACGTCTGTCGCAGAGCGCAGCAATTTTAGTCGTGTCCAACTCTTTCGTTTTGCCATCGCGGTTATCGATCAAAACAAAATCGTTTCCTGTTCCCTCATATTTATAAAAATGGACCTGCATTGTTTATTTAATTTTCGCGATCACCGCTTCGTCTAATACGATCTCAAAATACCTGAACTCCGAAGAATAATCGAATCGGTAGACTAAAGAAGAGTGTTTGCAATACACTACTCCGTCAATTTTATATATCCTTATATTATCATTTGGACTAATGCCATATAGAATAAGTTTATTCTTTAACAGTTTATATCCTCTGTAATTAAGAGGCGAAAGCCAGTACTCAACTTTTAACGTTGATCCCGGAACATCTTTTCTTATTCCACTTATTTTATTTAAAAGACTATCCGAATTATTTGTTGCCGCATCTTTATTTCCCTGAACGGATTGTATCTCCATTATTTTCGAAGCGATCATTTCATCTTTCTTCACCACAATATTTTCTTCATACACTTTAATTGTCGAGTCTGGTCTCAAAGAATCGCTTTTACCAACACTATTTTTAACTGAAGCGGTCAATGTATCCGAAACATTTCCTTCATTGCGGTGTTTCAAAGGTTTAGAAGTAATTGTATTGTTTTTCTTTTGAGTCAGCTGATTTTCATCAGCGGTATTCACAACTATTTCTTTCACCTCATTTTTCTTAGCGCTTTTATAAAAACTAAGTTCCTTAAAATAAGAGTCGAGTTTAAAAATAAAAAAACATGCGCCAATTAATAAGCCCAGCATGAGGCCGAAAAAAAACACCTGGATCTTATCTTTAAATGGTGATGTCATATTGATCATACAAAATAGTACTACCAAAGGTAAGGAATTTAGCACATGTTAAATATTGTTAAATACAAATGACAAGGATACTATTGGAACAGCTTTTGTGTTATTTTAGTAGAAACAGCAATGGATGTTTCTTAAAAATGTTAACAACAAAAAATAAACATATGAAATAGCCCATATGCCTTCGGTATACAAACCGAAATGAATATCTGGCGTATTCCATGTGACATTAAAAACTAAAAACATTTACACATGAAAAAGATCCTTGGTTATTTTATTGTAGCTGTTCTTGGAGGAATGGCTTCGGTAAGTGTGAGCAACCTGTACGAAAAACCTCAGGGCGCTATTTCACAAATTAGTAATTATCAACCCGGTAAACTGGTGAGCATGCCATCAGTTTCACCAGAAACTGCTATAGATTTTACGAGTGCGGCCAACACATCTATTCATTCTGTAGTACACGTAAAAACCACGTATGAGCCAGAGGCCGCAGGCAACACTTTTTTCTTTGATCCATTTAGCGGCATGACTTGGGGCGACCAGCCCAAGCAACCAATGCCGCAGCAGGCATCGGGTTCCGGTGTAATTATTTCCAACGATGGCTATATAGTTACCAATAACCACGTGATAAGTAAAGCGGAGAATATAGAAGTTGTATTAAATGACAAACGGAC
Source organism: uncultured Bacteroidia bacterium (assembly GCA_964593555.1). GTDB lineage: Bacteria > Bacteroidota > Bacteroidia > JAFLBG01 > JAFLBG01 > CAZQIC01. The sequence continues at coordinate 15,705 of CAZQIC010000050.1, forward strand.
ATATACCGCTAAAGTAATTGGCCGCGATCCGGCTACTGACCTTGCACTATTGAAAATTGACGAGAAGGACCTGCCTTATTTAAGTTATGGAAACTCTGACGCAGTAAAAATAGGCGAATGGGTATTGGCGGTTGGTAATCCGTTTAATCTTAACTCAACTGTAACGGCGGGTATAGTTAGTGCAAAAGCGAGAAACATAAATATCATTCAGGGACAAAATGCAGGAGCACCTGCGGTTGAATCATTTATTCAGACAGATGCCGCTGTAAACCCTGGTAATAGCGGAGGTGCATTAGTAAGCACTACCGGTCAGTTAATTGGGATAAACTCTGCCATTGCTTCCAACACCGGATCTTATACGGGATATTCATTCGCAGTACCTGTAAATATTGTACGTAAGGTAGTTGCTGATCTTTTAGAATTCGGTGAGGTGCAGAGAGGATTTATAGGTATTAGTATAAGAGATCTTGATGCGAAGCTGGCAAAAGAAAAAAATGTAAATGTCTCTAAGGGAGTTTATGTTGAAGGATTAGCTGATGGAGGTTCTGCCGCAGAGGCAGGAATTGAGCAGGGAGATATCATTACAAAAATTGGTGAAGTTGAGGTGAACAATGTGCCGCAATTGCAGGAACAGGTAAGCAGATTCAGGCCTGGCGATAAAGTAATGGTAAGTTTAAATAGAGGCAGTTCAGAAAAAATTGTTCCGGTTACATTAAAGAACAAAGATGGCAACATGGATGTGGTGAAGAAAACTGAATCTGCAAAACTGGAATCACTCGGTGCAAGTTTCGAAAAAATATCTCCTGATGATATGAAAAAACTGAACATCAAAAATGGTATGCGTATCACCGGATTAGAGGGAGGTAAATTAAGAAGCGCCGGTATCAGAGAAGGTTTTATTATAACCAGCATTGATAAGAAAAAAATTAATGAAATAGTGGATCTTCAGGCAGCGCTTGAGAACAAACAGGGCGGTGTACTTATCGAAGGCGTGTATCCCAATGGTACGAAGGCTTACTACGGTTTCGGGTTGTAGTTTTTGGGTAAGCTTCATCGTCAAAAAGGCTTCGTTTAACGAAGCCTTTTTGCATTTTATCTACACCACATAAATATATGATTTTCAATAAGTTACCTGTCTAAAATTAATGTATTAAAATAGTTGACTTTGGTTTTACTAAGGAGTACCTTTGTAATGTTATCTTAATAATTTAATCCCTAAAATTTAACCTAGGAATATGAGGCAACTAAAAATCACCAAATCGATTACCAACCGTGAGAGTGCTTCTTTAGACAAGTATTTGCAAGAGATAGGAAGAGAAGAGCTTATTACAGCAGAAGAAGAAGTAATATTAGCGAAAAAGATCAGAGATGGAAGTCAGGCAGCGTTAGAAAAACTTACAAAAGCCAATTTGCGATTTGTTGTTTCTGTTGCTAAGCAATACCAAAACCAGGGTTTAAGTCTACCCGACTTAATTAACGAAGGAAACTTAGGTTTGATCAAAGCGGCAAAACGTTTTGATGAAACAAGAGGTTTTAAATTCATTTCATATGCAGTATGGTGGATCCGTCAGTCAATCCTTCAGGCCTTGGCAGAACAATCAAGAATAGTTCGTTTACCTCTTAACCAGGTAGGCTCATTAAATAAGATCAACAAAGCTTTCTCTAGACTAGAACAACAATTCGAAAGAGAGCCAAGTGCATGGGAACTTGCGGTAAATCTTGAATTACCACAGGATAAAGTTGCTGACACTATGCGTGTATCTGGAAGACATGTATCAATGGACGCTCCTTTCGCGAATGGCGAAGAGAACAGTTTATTGGATGTATTGGTTAACCACGATTCACCAAGAGCTGACAATTCTCTTATTGCAGAATCACTTCAAAAAGAAATTGAAAGATCTCTTTCTACTCTTACTGATAGAGAAAGAGACGTTATAAAACTTTTCTTCGGAATCGGTGAAAACCACGGTTTAACCCTTGAAGAGATCGGAGCAAAATTCGACCTTACAAGAGAACGTGTTCGCCAGATAAAAGAAAAAGCGATCCGCAGATTGAGACATACTTCAAGAAGCAAACTCCTTAAAGCATATCTCGGATAATGTTCGAATAATATTCTTACACAAACAACCGCAAAATTTTATCTAAAATTTGCGGTTGTTTGCATTTAAAACAAAGCCGAAATTATTAATTAACAAGTTTTGAACGAAAATGAAGACAGCAACTTTGGACCCACAAGAAAAAACAAATCAATCATCCTACGAAAATCAATTAAACGACTGGATAAATCACGAACGCGCTGCAATAGAACTAATAAGCGTTGTTGGCAGCCTTTGGTTTGAAAAATCTGTAGAGTTGCTCATATTTAGAAACCAACTCTATGACAGAAGTGCGAGTGAAATAATGAACCTTCACCAATACGCGAAAGACATTATTAAAAAACCCATTAACGCTAAGGATACACTTATCATTGCTAAAGAACTTCAAAAGCTTGAGTTAGTTCCTTCACGTATAGATATTGGAAGATTAGGTGCAGAATGGCAACAAGAAAAAGATACTTTTAAAAACGCAACTGATTTTGTTACCAACAAATTAAATAATTTCATTGGGAAAGATCGTTCATCAATAGTTCCAAAAGATGTTGTGTTGTATGGTTTCGGACGTATTGGCCGCCTAGCCGCAAGAGAATTAATAACACAAGCAGGAAAAGGAGAACAATTGAGATTAAAAGCGATTGTTACACGTGGTAATAGCAACGATGATATTATTAAACGTGCCGATTTGCTTCGTACGGATTCTGTACATGGTCCGTTCCCCGGAACTATCATTGAGGATTTTGAGAACAAAGCATTGATCATAAACGGTCATACCATAAAAATGATCTCTGCAAATAATCCTGACGAGATAGATTATGAATCATACGGAATTAAAGATGCGTTGCTGATTGACAATACAGGGATAGCAAGAGACAGAGATGGCCTTAGTAAACACTTAAAATCAAAAGGTATTAGCAAAGTATTACTTACCGCGCCCGGAAAAGGAAATATTCCGAACATTGTTTACGGTGTAAATCATCATACACTTGACCTTGAGAATGAAACAATTTATTCCGCAGCTTCATGTACCACAAACGCAATCATTCCTGTATTGCAGGTAATCGAAAATAAATTAGGCATTAAGAATGGACACATAGAAACAATTCACTCGTACACAAACGATCAGAATTTGTTGGATAACTACCACAAAAAATTCAGAAGAGGCCGCTCTGCTGCTTTGAACATGGTAATAACAGAAACCGGTGCAGGAAGTGCGATAACAAAAGTATTACCGCAACTATCAGGAAAATTAACAGCAAACTCTGTTCGTGTCCCTACCCCAAATGCTTCATTAGCAATTCTTAATCTTTCAGTAAACAAAGAAGTAAGTAAGGATATTGTTAATGACATCATGAAAGATGCAGCTCTTAAAGGAGAATTGGTTGAACAAATTCAATACTGCTATTCAAACGAACTAGTATCAAGCGATATTGTTGGTAACCCTTGTCCTTCTGTATTCGACAGCCAGGCTACATTAATTTCTGAAGACAAAAAGAACACCGTACTGTACGTGTGGTATGATAACGAATATGGTTACACCCGCCAGGTATTGCGTTTAGCAAAACACATTGCTAAGGTGATTAGGATGAGGTATTACTAATATAATTTAATAAATGCTTTGCAGAGGCTGCTTTTAAAGCAGCCTCTTTTATTTTAAGATTTTTTGTACAAATTTTAATATTACTTTTAAGCCCAATAAATGCTAAATGCAAGAGAATATAAAGCAGAAAAATCAAAAAGCACAAAGCATAAAATCTGCATCCTTCTTTAATCAAACAAGATGGCAGGTGGTTATTCTCGCCGTGTTTATTTTTGCTTTATATGGCAGAACATTATCATATGATTTTATCGGATTGGATGAGCCTACATTAATTTTCGATAATTATTCTTTCATCAAAGATCCTTCCAATATCTCACAGGCATTTAAACAACATGTATTCGAAGCTCCGCACCATACAGATGACCCTAAGGATTATTACCGTCCCATGCTTATTATTTCATTTATGCTCGATGCGCAGTTCTCACCCGACTCCGGACCGCAGCCTAAATTTTTTCATTTCTTCAATATACTTTATCATATTATTGCAAGCATATTGCTGCTTACCTTATTAAAAAAATTAAAAACACCTCTCTTTGTTGCATTCACGCTTACCCTTTTATTCAGCGCCCACCCTCTTTTAACACAGGCCATTGCCTGGATCCCGGGCAGGAATGATTCATTGATCGCGGTATTCGCCTTAATAAGTTTTATTTATTTTATTGATACGGTTGAAACAAAACAGATAAAAAACATTTCCTTACATCTTTTGTTTTTTGCCTTTGCCCTATTCACAAAAGAAAGTGCTGTGGGAATTGCAGCTATTTGTTTTTTCTATTTAATAATCTTCAATGGTGAGTTTTTCAAAACTAAAGAATTCCTCTATTTATTTTTCGGGTATGTCGCCATCTTATTCATATGGTTCTTCATGCGGGAAGCTGCATTAAGCGGTGGCTCCAAAGGTAATATTACTGCCAATGTTATTATTACTTCGTTAGGAGAAAACATACCCTTGTTCTTACAATACCTTCAGAAATGCATACTGCCCTTTAATCTGTCGGTAATGTCTACAGTGGAGGACACTAATTATATACTTGGCATTTTAACGTTATTACTTATTGGTGCAGCATTTTACTTTGGCAAAAAGGAATACCGGCCAATGATGATCTTTGGCATGGGATGGTTCTTATTGTTCCTTACCCCTTCCCTCATTGCGAAATTTTTCGAGGGACTTGAACACAGAGTTTATTTACCAATGATAGGGCTCATTGTTTTTTTAAGCGTTGTTCCTCCATTCCAAAATTTTAATTATAAATGGAATAAATATATTCTCATTGGATTAGTAGCCATTTTTTCTGTACTAACGTATAGCCGCTTACCGGTGTTTAGCAACCGGCTTGTTTACTGGAAGAGCGCAATTGAAAATTCGAATCACTCATCTCTCGCATGCCTTAACCTTGGTAAGACCTACGAAACAATGGGAAAATACAATGAAGCGATTGATGCTTACAGAGAAGGACTTAAAAGAGACCCGAACCAAAAATTATTACACAACAATATTGGTGGTGCATACATTTACATGAAACGGTATACGGAGGCAGAAGTTGAAATAAAAAAAGAAATGGAATTGCACCCGGATAATAATTTTGCTGATTACAATATGGGGTTGATCAAAAAGCTGCAAGGCAACCCGGAAGAAGGTTTTAAATATTTTAAAAAATCTGTTGAGAAGGACACTAACTTTTTACAAGGGTACCAGCAATTAGCAGATCATTATAAAAAACACAATGACACACTTAATTTTGAACGCTGTATTGCAAAAATAAAATCGGCACCAAGATAGTCGTTAGTATTTTTTATTTACTTTCCAGCCATTTCATAAAAAAATCGCATTGTATCAAAGAATTCATGATCTCATTATCGGCAGCCGCATTTTTCTTAAGCACGGTCAATTCTCCTTTTATGATCAAATGAGAATTTTTGCCTCCTGCTTTGAATAGCTTTTCGAATAATTCCAATACAAATAAGTGAAAACGATTGTGTTTATATTTTTTCTTAATGAGAAAATATTGTGATTTTATCAACGACTCCATCAAGTCCAGGTTACCCATTTCATAATGCAGTATCAGGTTAAGCAACTCAGCCTGCAAACGAAAGTCAATATTATTCTTTATGTTTTTATCGTTCAAAATTTTATTTAAATATTTTATCGCACTGCTATATTTCTTTAAATTAAAGTACGACCAGGCTGCATTTAAATAAATACGAAACAGGCTCAGTTGCGTTTTATCAGCTTCCAGTTCATGCAATTCCTTTTCATTATCTGCGATTAGTTTTATTACATCATTAAACCTCTCCTGTTGCGCGTATATTGTTGACTCGATGCGCAGCACAGTTTCATAAATTAATAAATATTTTAAGCGGGAAGAGAACGGAATATTTTTTATTCTACTCAGGTAAGTCAATGCTTCATCATGTTTTTTAAGCAGGTTAACAGCATGAATATAATTGTTCAATATGCCCAGCATGTTGTATGGATAATCTTCTATCTGTATCGGGTTTGATTCGTACAGATCGAGAAGGGCACGCATATTTAAATAAAATTTTTTGTGATCACCCAGCACCCTGCAATAATTGCCTGAAGTATGATAGTAATAAACCAGGGTATCAAAATCAACATTATCAGGCTTCTTTTCCAACAATGATAAATCCATTTTACTGAACTCCTCTTTCAGTTCCTTTGTGTTTGAAATGCCGATATTCTTTATCGCATCCGACAATTCCCATGAAAGTTTTTTAAATGCAACATTTTTTTGAAGTCTGGTGAGATTCTGATCTTCCTCCGCAATTATATTTGAATAATCAGTTGTCTTTTTTGAAAGATAAACCAGCAATCCCATTAACCTGCTTTCCCATTTGGATATATCAATGAGCAATAAAGACTTTTCATACTGATACGCGATCTTTTTTGCGCGTAATAAAATTTTATGCGCCTGACTGAACAGCCCCTTATTAAATAATATCTCTACCTCATGCACCATTTCTTTGATCCTCACTTCTGCCGATCCGGAGGCATGATACTGCCTTAGCACTTTTAACAGGGTAGCATATAAATAAGCCTTTGCAACAGGCAAGCGTTTTATAAATAATTCTTTGCTGAAATTTTTCTTTATCTGTTCCTCATCATATTCGTCCTGCTTCTCAATAGCATCAAAAAGTTTGAGGTAATTTTTATCTCCCTTATGAATAGAAAAATTTAAACGTATGTAACGCTTCTCGGATTTGGCAAGCGACTTGATCAAATCAAAGATTTCCGTAGATGGAGTCATAGGATACTGATATTAAAATTTGCTACTGACTTCAAATATATTTTATTTAAACGAATAAATGAAAGAAAAAATGAATATTAGAATTATGATAATAGACGCTATATTTTCTACCCCTAATCTTGTAATCGATATAAGTTTGCATAACAATTTAACATCCCTTATAATAAAATAAAGACAGGGGAAGCCGAAAACCTTGACAGAGTAGGCACATTAAAACAAAATGAGAAATGAAAAAGAAAATAAGATTATATGATATTGAAATTAAAAGCTTCGTCACTACAATTGAAAACAGAGAACAAGAAACCATTGTAGGGGGTTCCGGATGGGCAGTATGTTCGCTTTACTTATCCGGTTGCGCTACCACACTTACCGTGCCCGCAAAACCTCCCCTAAAAGATAAAACACCTGCAAGGGTTGTTTCTGCAGTGCAAGGAAATATTTGTAATCACCTGATAGAAGAAAGCCGCAGATGGAAAGAACTTGGCATGGAATGTCCATACACAGCAGTAAACCCTAACACTGTTGGTGGGGCCTAAAAAGAATTGATAAAAAAAACAATTAAAACTCGACCAATTGGCAATTAACAGCTTCGTTACAAATTCCATTGACATTTGTGGAACGCATGAAGTTATTTGCTGATTGGAAACAAATTATCTAACTAGGGGTAAGCCGAAAACCTTGACAGAGTAGGCAAAAAAAATAAATAAAATGAAGAAGCAAAAATTAAAACTAAATGATCTTAATGTGAGTAGTTTTTCAACTAACTTAGATGAAAACCAAAGAAAAACTATTGGAGGTGGAGCAGTAAGCGATATAACTCCTATTGAACTTAGATCCTCCATCGATCATGCCAGCTAACCCCAATTGGTATAAAAACTACCACACTTGAACAAGTCCAAACTCTTAATCATCCTGGTGGCATTCTAACATGTGTTCAGGATTTGCCTTCTGGTAATTGCCGAACTACCGATTGTCTTTCACAAAGAGGTACCTGCAGTGGCTATTGGGTTTGTGGTGATTTTTAAGCATTTATCAAATCTCTACCAAATTAAAATAAAACAGTTCTTAGTTAATTTACCCTGAATATTAGGGCTTACTCAACTATTATTAAAACTCATTAAATTTACAAAATGAAAAAAGAAAAATTAAAATTAAACGATCTAAGAGTAAAAAGCTTTTTAATGCTCTTAAATAAAGAGTCACAGGATACAATCAATGGAGCAGCTGCAAATAACAATTCTGCTATCACCTGTATGACGGTTTGTAATATTTGTCCGAATCCTACTGATAGTGCAAAGTGCAGCGCTGCATGTCCGAATATAACAGCCGGATGTACTGTACCGCCTGCTTGTCCGCCTCAAATTACAGTACCGGTGGGATGTCCTCAGACGGCGTAATTGGCTTTGAAATATGTTTAAAAATTAACTGGACAAAAAGAGCCTACCTACAGCGGCTCTTTTTTTTTGAAAGTTACTATGCATGAACAACAGAAGGCTCAAATGTTTCTTCATTGCTATGGGCCATATCCAGTTCGTACTGCGTTGGATATGGCGCTTCTAACAATGCGCCTCTGAGGGTATGAGGATACATTTCGGCATAGGTTTGTATCTGGCTTGCACTTATTCTTCTGTAAATAAAAGAACGATGCAATTTATTTGGATGGTCAACTCCTGCGGCACCCATTAATTCCATTGCGCTTTTTACAGTTTCGCTTTGAAAATTGGCAACACGAACTTTTTTATCTTTTACAACTAAGCCTTTAACCAAATTCGGATTCTGCGTTGCAACTCCTGTAGGACAATTATTTGTATTACACTCCAACGCCTGTATACAGCCAAGCGCAAGCATCATGGCACGGGCACTGTTACACATATCAGCACCCAATGAAATATTTTTAACGATGTCAAACCCAGTAGAAACTTTTCCTGAAGCAATAATTTTTACATGCCGTTTCAATGCAAACCCGTTCAATGCATCGTAAACAAAAGCAAGGGCATCTCTCAATGGCATACCAACAGAATTGGAAAATTCAAGAGGAGCAGCACCTGTTCCTCCTTCTCCTCCGTCAACAGTAATAAAATCGGGCATGATACCTGTTTTAACCATGGCTTTGCAAATGGCAATGAACTGACTCTTTTTACCAATGCACAATTTAAATCCAACAGGTTTTCCACCGGATAATTCCCTCAGCCTTTTAACAAATTGTAATAGTTCTATCGGGGTGGTAAATACTGTGTGATATGGAGGAGAAATAACATCTTTACCCATTTCCACCAAACGTATTTTAGCAATTTCTTCAGAAACTTTTTTTGCAGGCAAAATACCACCATGGCCCGGCTTTGCTCCCTGTGATAATTTTATCTCTATCATTTTAACATTAGTCAGCACCGCGCGTTCCGCGAATGACTCGTAGTTAAATGTACCATCGGTATTACGGCAGCCAAAATAACCAGTACCAATTTGCCATATTATATCACCACCGGGTTCTAAATGATATGGACTCAATCCACCCTCTCCTGTATTATGGGCAAAGTTCCCGATTTTGGCTCCGCCGTTCAATGAGAGTATCGCATTTTTGCTTAGCGAGCCATAACTCATTGCAGAAACGTTAAAAATACTTGCCGAGTAAGGTTGTTTGCAATCTGGCCCCCCTACTGTAATGCGGGGATTATGATCAACTTTGTGCGGATTTAGCGGTGTGATGCTATGGTTAAGCCATTCGTATCCTACTTCATAAACATTTAGCTGTGTCCCGAAAGGTGTGGTATCATTTGCTTTTTTTGCGCGCTGGTAAACTACACTCCTGTTAAGCCGGTTAAAAGGTGTACCATCTGTATCCGATTCAATAAAATACTGATATACTTTCGGTCTCATCCATTCTGCCCAATAACGCATTCTTCCAACCAATGGATAATTACGTCTGATGGTTTGCCTAATCTGCGTCATATCGTTTATACCAACAATAAGAATAGGAATAAGAACCACGAAACCCCATGCCGCTCTATGGAAGAAGTAAGATAGCGTTGCAAGTAGAATGACCGCAGCTATAGAGCCATTAATGAATATTTTACGCATAATCTTATTTTATGATTTAATAAGAGAGAAATTTACACAAAATAGCAATAGCAGTACTTATTTAGTTAGTCGATTTCTTTCAAATTTCACCGTTGTACTTCTAAAATTATTATCTTTGTCAAACTTTTCTTATGCCCAATCCAGCCAAATATATTTTTGTTACCGGTGGTGTAACTTCCTCCCTTGGTAAAGGCATTATCTCTGCTTCCCTGGCTAAACTTTTACAAGGCCGTGGATATACTGTAACCATTCAAAAACTTGACCCATATATTAACGTTGATCCGGGAACACTTAACCCTTATGAACACGGGGAGTGTTTTGTGACCGACGATGGCGCTGAAACAGATCTTGACCTTGGACATTACGAACGTTTTTTAAATGTTCCCACTTCACAGGCCAATAACGTTACTACCGGACGTATTTACCAATCAGTAATTGAGAAAGAAAGAAGAGGAGATTTTCTAGGCAAAACCGTACAGGTTATCCCTCATATTACCGATGAGATAAAAAACCGCATTAAACTTTTAGGAAAAAAAGGAGAATTTGATTTTGTGATCACCGAGATAGGTGGAACAGTGGGTGATATTGAATCATTACCATACATAGAAAGTATCAGACAGTTAAAATGGGAGTTAGGCAAAAATGCATTGGTAGTTCACCTTACCCTCCTGCCCTATTTATCTACAACCGGTGAATTAAAAACTAAACCTACACAGCACTCAGTTAAAATGATGCTTGAGTATGGAGTACAACCCGATATTCTGGTTTGCAGGAGCGAACATCCTGTAGGCAGTGATCTCAGAAATAAAATTGCATTGTTCTGTAATGTCGCGCCAAACGCGGTTATCGAATCTGTTGATGCAAAAAGTATTTACGAGGTTCCTTTATTAATGAAGGATGAAAAACTGGATGTGGTTGTATTGGAAAAACTCGGACTTGATATCAAAGGCGAAAGCGATCTTTCCAAATGGTCGGAATTTGTGCGTAAACTTCAAAATCCTAAAGGCAAAATTAACATTGGTCTTGTAGGAAAATATATTGAACTAAAAGATTCATATAAATCAATTTCAGAATCGTTTATACATGCGGGTGTTGCTAACGAATGCAGCATTAATATAACATGGATACATTCCGAAGATATTGATGATGATAACGTAAAAGAAAAATTCGCCGGATTAAGCGGTATCGTTGTTGCTCCGGGTTTTGGGAACCGTGGCATAGAAGGAAAAATAATTGCCATACAATATGCACGCGAAAACAATATTCCATTCCTTGGAATTTGTTTAGGTATGCAATGCGCAGTTATTGAATTTGCAAGAAATGTACTGGGTTTAAAAAATGCACACTCAACAGAAATGAACCCGCTTACCCCTCATCCTGTTATCGACTTACTTGAAACACAGAAAAAAGTGGTGAACATGGGAGGTACTATGCGTCTTGGTGCATATCCATGTAACCTGGAAGACAATAGTAAAGCGCTCGAAATATATAAGTCAAAACACATACAAGAGCGTCATCGCCACCGTTATGAATTTAATAACGAGTATTTAAGTGATTTCGAAAGACATGGAATGATGGCCTCCGGCATTAATCCAAATGGCGGACTTGTGGAGATCATTGAACTCAAGAATCACCCCTGGTTTGTTGGCGTTCAGTTTCACCCGGAATATAAGAGCACCGTTGATAATCCACATCCTCTTTTTGTAGGATTTGTGAAGGCCGCGGTAAAAGAGTATGCTGTAAAATCAAACGCTTAATCGCGTCCCTTTCCTTTCTTCTTTTTCAATTAATTATCATATAATTCTTCTTCATTCGTCATACCTAATGACAAGCTGAGAAGTTTGATCTTTTTTGATCCAATAAGGGTTAAAACGGTTGATTTTTTCAATACATCGTTTGGGTTTAAAAAGTATCTTTGCGGAGCAAATTTTCGAGAATAAATTATTATGGACAGGAATTCCCTTATTGGATTATTATTGATAGGTGCAATTTTGATCGGATGGCTTTATTGGAGCGCACCTTCAAAAGAAGAAATTGCAAAACGCGAAAAGACAAGAGATTCTTTGTTGGTAGTGCAGAAAGAAGAAGCATTAAGATCCCTAGCTGCGGAAAAACAAAACAACTTATCTGACTCATCATTTGCAACATCTGGTATAACAGCGGGTATCGCTGCCGATACATCGCGTGTAGTACTTACCGATTCCATGCGCAATGTGATCAAAAAAAATAGTTACGGAGTATTTTCAAAAGCTGCGGATGGAGAAACAAATACGATCACTATTGAGAATGAATTAATAAAAGTTCACCTGTCTAGTCTTGGCGGAAGAATTTTTTCTGTGGAATTAAAAAAATATAAAACCAATATTGGCTTGCCGCTTATACTTTTTGACAAGGACTCATCCAAGCAATCACTTTTGTTTGTTGCAAACGCACAATTTTTTTCAACAGACTCACTTTTCTTCCAACCATTCGGAACATCATTTAATGTAACTGCAAATGATTCCAGCTCAATTGCCTTTCGTCTTTTTGCCAATGATCAAAACAAATACATTGAATATGTATATAGCTTAAAAGGCAACAGTTACGAAGTTGGCTGCAGTATAAATATGGTTGGCATGCAGGATGTAATTGCAGCAAACACCAGCTATTTAACCCTCGATTGGCAAATGCTAACACCATCACAGGAGAAAAATATTTCCAATCAGCAAAAAACTTCCGACATCTATTTTAAATACACGGAAGAGGAAGTTGACAATATTACAGAAACTACTGAAGGACCCAAATCCCTTGACTCCAAAATAAAATGGCTTGCATTTAAACAACAATTTTTCACAAGCGCTCTTATTGCGGATAACTCTTTTGAAAAACCTATCAGCGTATCAAGTATTGCCACGCAGGGTTCGGGAAATTATGTTAAAGATTTTTCCGCATCACTTACTATACCCTATGATCATCAGGAAAAAGAAAAATTTAATATGGCATTTTACTTTGGGCCAAACAAATACCAGACACTCAAAGAATACGGTCTTGATATGGAAAAACAAATTCCATTGGGCTGGGGAATTTTTGGCTGGGTAAATAAATTTATTGTGCTTCCTATTTTTAATTTTTTAGGAAGCTCGGGACTTAACTATGGTATTATCATTTTAATACTTACCCTTATCATTAAAATAATTTTATATCCAATTGCATACAAAACATATTTGAGCTCAGCGAAAATGCGTGTGCTTAAACCGGAGATAGATGAGATAGATAAAAAACTGGGCAAGGACGCCGACCCAATGAAAAAACAGCAGGCCAAGATGGCTCTGTATCGTAAGGCCGGTATTAATCCAATGGCAGGATGCGTTCCATTGCTTTTACAAATGCCGATACTTATTGCACTGTTTAACTTTTTTCCGTCTTCTATTGAATTAAGACAAGCGCCATTTTTGTGGGCTGATGATCTTTCTACTTACGATTCTATTTGGACATTCGGACACCTGCCTATTATTGACGGTTTGTATGGCGATCACGTTAGCTTGTTTGCGCTGCTAATGACAGTTTCAACCATACTTTACACCTACTCAAACAGCCAGCTAATGGCAACCAATGATCAGATGCCCGGTATGAAATTAATGATGTACCTGATGCCCGTTATTTTCCTTGGTGTATTTAATAGTAACGCAGCGGGTTTAAGTTATTACTATTTCCTTGCGAACATGATTACTTTTGGCCAGACATACATCATGCGCAGGTTTGTTGATGAAAATGCATTGCGCAAAAAGATAGAAGAGAACAAAAAGAAACCAGTTAAGGTTTCCGGATTTCAGGCACGCCTCGAAAAAATGGCGAAGGAGCAGCAACAGCGTGCAAGGCAGGGAAGAAAATAAGCTTGTCACTTCGAGTATTTTCGCCCAATTACCCGGGCGAAAATGTATCGAGAAGTAGACATCGTGCCCTGTCTTCATACTTACACTTTCTGTCAATCACACTTAGACTTCGGCGTGAGCATAGTCGAATAACCTCTTGAACTGCGAACTGACACTACTCACTTTCAATCGAGAAGTTGTTTCCCAATACTCTTTACATTATTTTTAGTACATAATTTACCATTTGACGTAATTAGATATGAAACCGAAAAACGC
>CAZQIC010000051.1:0-29586 GCA_964593555.1 uncultured Bacteroidia bacterium
TTTGAGTCACATGCAAAACCCATTTTAGTTTTTAATCTCTAGGATATTTTCAGCAAAAATGGTGAAGCGATACAGGAAGATTTTAATCTGCTTACCAAGGGCAGAAACTCATTGGCGTTAAGTAAAACAAACCAAGTATTGGGTATTGAAAATATTTTTATTGAAGAAGGCGCGAAGATTGAATGCGCCATACTCAATGCTACCACGGGACCGATTTACATTGGGAAAGACGCGGAAATAATGGAAGGAAGTATTGTGCGGGGGCCATTTGTATTAGGAGAACATTCCACCTTAAAAATGGGAGCCAAAATATACGGACCAACAACCGTGGGCCCTCATTGTAAAGTAGGCGGCGAAGTAAACAATTCCGTTTTTTTTGCATACTCTAATAAAGGCCACGATGGATTTTTAGGAAATTCTGTGATCGGTGAATGGTGTAATCTTGGCGCCGATACTAATAACAGCAACCTTAAAAACAATTATGCCAGTGTAAAGCTTTGGAATTATGGTAAAGAAAAATTTATTGATACCGGACTTCAATTCTGCGGACTCATCATGGGTGATCACTCCAAATGCGGTATCAATACTATGTTTAATACGGGAACAGTAGTTGGTGTAAATGCAAACATTTTTGGCGATGGCTTTCCCAGGAATTTTATTCCATCCTTTTCATGGGGTGGTGCAGCAGGTTTTACCACCTATAAATTAAAAGACGCTTTTGAAGTTGCTGAAAAAGTAATGGAACGGCGCGGCATTACATTGGAAGAAACGGATAAAGAAATTCTTGCCGCAATATTCGAGATAACAGAAAAGAACAGAAGATAAATTATTAAACCGCTCCAATAGTACCGCGTTTTCCGGCGCCACATTCCATATTCATTTGTTTTTGGTTATAATTCAAAGGAAGCTTCAAAAATTGGCTGTTCGTCGAATAATTTAAGGAAGATCTCTTTCGTTATAGTAAATTAGTATAGGAAAAATTGCCAATTTGGCCTCTTTTCCTTTTGGCATACATATTGACTTTATTTGTTGTACTGCCCCAATAAATGCTTAATAATAGATATTCTGAGGTATTTTTATCTTCGAAATCGGGTACTAAAAACATTAATGACAATTTGACTTATGGACGATAGAGAAGGCTTCGGAATGGATATTTTATCCAATATAATTGATGATGATGCTGAGTTTATACCCCTGTTAACATCTGAGGATGAGGACCAAATGAATGCTGAGAAAATACCCGGCACATTGTCCATACTGCCTTTACGAAATACGGTATTATTTCCCGGAGTTGTAATTCCGATAACAGTTGGCAGGGATAAATCCATAAAGCTTATAAAAGACGCTTATAAGGGAGATAAAACTATAGGTGTTGTTTCACAAAAAAATGACCTGGTAGAAGATCCGTCAGTAGACGATTTAAACAGTGTTGGTACAGTAGCGCACATTATCAAAATGCTAAGGATGCCCGATGGAAATACAACAGCGATCATTCAAGGCAAAAAAAGATTCCGTATAACCAAGGTGGTCGAAACAGAACCCTATGTTAAGGCTGCGGTTCAAACATTTTCTGAAACTATTCCTTCAAAAGATAATAAACAATTCCAGGCACTTGTTTCTTCATTAAAAGACACTGCACTACAGATCATAAAACAATCGCCACATATGCCTTCGGAGGCTGGCTTTGCATTAAGGAATATAGAAAGCCCATCTTTCCTTATCAATTTTATTTCATCCAATATCAATGCTCCTGTTGCCGATAAACAAAAAATGCTGGAAGTAGCAGATCTTTCTGAGCGCGCTACATTGGTATTGGAATATGTTACTAAAGAATTACAGATGCTGGAGTTAAAAAACCAGATACAAACCAAGGTTAAAGTTGATCTTGACCGTCAGCAAAAGGAATATTTTTTGCACCAGCAATTAAAAACCATACAGGAAGAATTGGGTGGCAACAGCTACGAAGAAGATATTGAGGAGCTGAGAGAAAAAGCGAAAAATAAAAAATGGAACAAGGATGTAAAGGAAACATTTGAAAAGGAGTTGAATAAACTTTCAAGAATGAATCCGAATGCCGCTGAGTATTCTGTACAGACAAATTACCTGGAAGTATTGTTGGATCTTCCCTGGAACGAATACACAGAAGACATTCATGATTTAAAGCGTGCAGAAAAAATTCTTGACAATGACCATTTTGGTTTAGAGAAAGTAAAGGAACGCATACTCGAACATCTTGCCGTTCTTAAACTCAAAAAAAACATGAAGGTTCCGATACTTTGCCTTTATGGTCCTCCGGGTGTTGGAAAAACCTCATTGGGAAAATCCATTGCCGAATCATTAGGCAGAAAATACATTCGTATGTCTTTAGGCGGACTTAAAGATGAGTCGGAGATAAGAGGGCACAGAAAAACTTATATCGGTGCGATGCCGGGAAGGATAATTCAGAATTTAAAAAAGGCAAAAGCTGCAAACCCTGTTTTTATTTTAGATGAGATAGATAAAGTGGGAAATGATTTTCACGGCGACCCTTCCTCTGCCCTATTAGAAGCATTGGATCCGGAGCAAAACTCCACCTTCCATGATAATTATCTTGAACTGGATTTTGATCTTTCAAAAGTCATGTTCATTGCTACCTGTAACTCTTTAACGTCTATTCAGCCTGCATTACGCGATAGGATGGAGATCATAGAAGTATCGGGATATACTGTAGAAGAAAAAATTGAGATAGCAAAGAACCACCTTATACCTAAACAAATTGAAGAGCACGGATTAAAGACCAATCAATTCAGTCTTTCTAAAAAACACATTGAAATGATCATTGAAAATTACACCCGTGAGTCAGGTGTAAGAACTTTAGATAAAAGAGTTGCCAAAGTAGTTCGTAACAGGGCAAAAGTGATTGCAATGAAAGAGAAATATGAAAAAACTTTAACCGATGAGGCCTTATTTAAAATACTTGGACCATCGCACCAGAAAGATCGCTACCAGGGTAACGATGTTGCAGGTGTAGTTACCGGTTTAGCCTGGACCCCTGTTGGAGGAGATATCTTATTCATTGAGGTGAGTTTAAGTCGTGGTAAAACAGGCAAACTAACCTTAACAGGTAATCTTGGAGATGTTATGAAAGAATCGGCAACGATTGCTTTCGAATACCTTAAATCACATTCTGATTACATTGGAGTAAAATCCGATATTTTTGACAACTGGAATGTACACATACACGTTCCGGAAGGTTCAACACCTAAAGATGGCCCATCTGCAGGCATTGCGATACTTACTGCACTTGCATCAGCATTTACACAACGTAAAGTAAAAAAACACCTGGCCATGACCGGTGAAATTACCCTTAGGGGCCGTGTACTGGCTGTTGGCGGAATAAAAGAAAAAATACTTGCAGCAAAAAGAGCAGGCATAAAAGAGATCGTATTGTGTGAAGAGAACAAGAAGGATGTTGAAGAGATCAATAAGGATTATATCAAGGACCTGAACTTTGTTTACGTAGAAAAAATGATAGAAGTAGTGCAGCATTCTTTATTGGAAGAGAAAGTAAAAAAACCACTGAATCTTATTATTGATGACACTAAGAAAAAGGGGGAATTAGTTGCAAATTAGCGAGGAAAATGAAAGATTGTTTTTTCTATTGCTTTTTTTAAATTAAATTTGTTTTTAACAACACGTATTTCTTATGGGATATAAAGTTTTACAGATCGTTACTTGCGACACAATTCAGGTATCACCTGAGTGGAGAGTTTGGAAATTAGGTAAAGGCGGTGACCAGGTAAGAGTAAATGGCTGTCAATTACCAAAAGAAGCTAGTAGTAAACAACGTTCGAGTGCAAAAGTAAAACTGTTCAACTTACTTTCCGGTAACAAGGTTGAAATAAAAAACGTTTACAAAGTAGAAGGCAAAGCGGTAACCGCTGATGTTTTTATAAATGGTAAAAATGTTAGCGAGTATTTTCAGAAACAACAAGAAGCTTTAGAAGCTTAACATACTTATTTTATCTCCTTCTCAATAAGATAATTATTTCTGTCAGTTGAACTTCTTGAGATCATCTCTGCAATAAAACCCGCTAAAAATAATTGTGTTCCAATAATCATCGCCACTAAGGCCATGTAAAAAAGCGGTTGATCCGTAACATTCCTCACAGGTAAATGGTTCGCGATGTTGTATAGTTTATCTGCAATGAGCCAAATAGATACAATTCCACCAATAATAAAAGACAACAAACCAATTGTACCAAAAAGATGCATTGGTCTTTTCCCAAACTTAGATACAAATGTTATTGAAAGAAGATCAAGAAAACCGTTCACAAACCTATTCAATCCAAATTTAGATACACCGTATTTCCGTTCCTGGTGCTGTACTTCCTGCTCCCCTATTTTTTTAAATCCTGCCCACTTGGCAATTACCGGAATATAGCGGTGCATCTCACCATAAACTTCTATGCTCTTTACTACTTCGCTTCTATACGACTTTAAGCCGCAATTAAAATCGTGCAGGTATATGCCCGACATTTTGCGTGTTGCCCAATTAAAAAGTTTAGTAGGTATCGTTTTAGTTATTGGATCATGGCGTTTCTTTTTCCAACCAGAAATAAGATCATATCCATCTCTCACAATTTTATTATACAGTTCAGGTATCTCATCCGGGCTATCCTGCAAATCAGCATCCATAGTAATTACGACATTTCCTTGTGTAATATTAAATGCTGTATTTAGTGCGGCGGATTTACCATAGTTACGTCTGAACTTTATTCCTTTAACATTTGAATTTGATGCCGCGAGACTTTCTATTTTCTTCCATGAGCCATCGGTACTGCCATCGTCTACAAAGATCACTTCATAGGAATAGTTATTCGCTATCATCACCTTTGCGATCCAATCACAAAGCTCACCAATTGACTCATCTTCGTTATAAAGTGGTATGACTACCGAAATATCCATTCTGTAAAAGTAAAAAAATAAACCGTGTACTGAAAACAGGCTTAAAACGCCCCCTGCAAGATATTATTTTAATACTTATCCATATTTAACGAAATTTCTTACTTTTGCACGGGGTAAGTCTTATACGACCAGCTCCTGTTGAACTTCCCCAGGTCCGGAAGGAAGCAAGGATAAAATGGTTGAGCGGTGCGATATGAGGTGCTTACCCCTTCTTTTTGATTCAATATTATTAGAAGATAAAGCAAAAAAAAGAGGCTCAAAACGAGCCTCTTTTTTTTTCAAGAAAATTTTATTTAAGGTAATACCATTTCTGTATGCGCCACGAATGGCAAACCGCCGGTATTGGTATAAGAAAACACTTCCGGATGATCGTTCAATAGAATACGCGCATAGGATGATGTACCATCAAATGAGGTAGCCGTAACACCTACTGTATCTCCCGATTGTCTTGCGAGAGTATACGACCAGGTATTAGGTTGATTAAACTCTGTCATCCAATAACCTTCATTATGATCATATTCAATTTTGTTTTGTCCTGAGCCGCCTGTAAATACCACCTCAAATTTTACGAGGTAAATTGTTTTTTCGGTCGTATTTGGTGTGGCCGGTTCCGGACATTTCTTCTTACAACCTGCTGCAAGAAACACCAGCATAGCAACGGAAGCGATAAATACAAATGGTATCGATTTTTTCATGTGTATATGTTTTTGTTTTTATTGTCACATGGAATACGCCATCCCTTTTGGAGGCTTGTCCGCCTAAGGCGGATGGCTATTTCATAGTATATCTTATTAATCTGTTGAAATTAACTCTTTTGACGGAGATTTACAATTACTATACCAAAATGAAAATTACTTCCCCTTTTTATGGAAAACTTGTTAATTAAAATATTCGATGAGTTAACTTTGACCGTATACCTTTACAAAAAATACAACTTATATGAAGTTTTTCATTGATACTGCAAACCTCGCACAAATTAAAGAAGCACAGGATCTTGGTGTTTTAGATGGTGTAACAACCAATCCATCCCTAATGGCTAAAGAAGGAATAACCGGTGCAGCTAACATAACAAAACATTATGTGGATATCTGCAATATTGTTACCGGAGATGTAAGTGCGGAAGTAATAGCCACCGATTATGAAAACATGGTAAAAGAAGGCGAAGCCCTTGCTAAACTACATAAGCAAATTGTAGTAAAAGTACCGATGATAAAAGATGGAATAAAAGCAATAAAATATTTTTCATCAAAAGGAATAAAAACAAATTGCACATTGGTATTTTCCGCAGGGCAGGCATTACTTGCTGCTAAAGCAGGTGCTACCTATGTTTCACCATTCATTGGAAGACTTGATGATGTTTCAACAGATGGCCTCCAGCTTATTTCAGAAATAAGATTGATCTATGATAATTACGGCTACCAGACCCAGATATTAGCTGCCTCCGTACGCCATGCGATGCACATTATCAATTGCGCCAAACTAGGAGCAGATGTTGCAACATGTCCACTAAGTGCCATTACAGGATTATTAAAACATCCGCTTACCGATAACGGACTGGCGCAGTTTTTAGCCGATTACGCAAAGGGAAATAAATGAGAATAGTTGTTGGCTGATTGTTATTGGTTAAAGTTCATCGTTATTGATTTGAATATTTTAATATGCTGTTACAAATACACCCCGATAACCCTAATCCACGGGAAATGAAAATGGTCCTGGAATGCCTTAGGGACGGTGGTATTATTATTTATCCTACTGATACTGTGTATGCACTTGGCTGTGACATTTACGAATCAAAAGCAATAGAACGGGTTTGTAAAATAAAAGGAATAAAGCCAGAGAAAGCGAATTTCTCGTTTGTGTTTTATGATCTTAGTCATTTAGCAGATTTTACAAGAGTAGTTGACACCTCTACTTATAAACTCATGAAGAAAGCTCTTCCCGGTCCATTTACTTTTATCCTGGAAGCCAACAGTATGATTCCAAAAATATTTAAGAGCAATAAAAAAACCATTGGTATTAGAATTCCTAACAATAATATTTGCAGATCCCTGGTGAATCAATTGGATCATCCAATCATAAGCACATCTGTGCATGATGAAGATGAAATCACGGAATACCCCACCGACGCTGAAGTGATCCACGATAAATATGAAAACCTGGTTGACATTGTTATTGATGGTGGTTTCGGAAATAATATTGCTTCAACAGTTGTGGATTGTACACAAGGTGCTCCAATAATACTTAGGCAGGGAATGGGAAATTTAGAAGAATTTCTTTAAATTGTCTCTTAGTAAAATAAAAATATCAGCTTTACTAGTGTTCATAATGTTGTGTGGACATTTTGCCTGGTCACAAAACAAGCGCAATTATACATCCAACACTAATAGTTGGATCGCTTATACATGTAGTTATAAATTTTCCAACAAGTTGAGTTTTCATTTAGAAGCTCAGGCAAGAAGACATGAATTCGTCCAAAACAACCTGCAATATTTATTTCGTACGGGAATTAATTACCACGCAAACCCGCAATTTCTTTTAACAGCTGGATATTGTTTTGTGGAAACTTACCCTTATGGAGAATTTGCCGCTAAATCAAGTTTCCCTGAGAATAGAATATGGGAACAAATACAAATAAAAAATCAGCTTGGTATTATAGAAGCCATAAACAGGATGAGGATCGAACAACGCTTTGTTAACGCACCTGTATTAAGCAATGGAACTTACGCACCCGGAGATCCGGTGTATTCGAATAGGACACGAATATTAAACAGATTTTCAATACCACTAAAAGGTAAAACAATTGAAGATAAAACCTTTTACATTTCTGCTTTCGATGAGGTATATATAAATTTTGGAAAAAATATTGCGAATAACATTTTTGATCAAAATCGGGCTTACTTTGGATTCGGGTATAAAATCCCTAAAGCGGGACGATTGGAGATCGGGTACTTAAACCAATTGCTTTTTAAGGCCGATGGTATTAAGGTTGAAAACAATCATACCATCCAGATAGGATTAACTTCTTCTTTTGATTTTAAAAAGCCTAAAGAACAAGCGAAATAAAATTCAAGAATTCAATTTAAGAAACAACTGGCCAATATTTTCAATTATATCCGAAGCTATCATTCCTTCCTGCGATTTCTTTTGGGCTGCAGCATCTCCAGCAAAACCATGCAGGTAAACTCCCATTATAGAAGCTTGTTTAGGATCATATCCCTGTGCAAGTAAAGAGGTAATAATTCCTGTTAACACATCGCCGCTTCCGGCGGTTGCCATACCCGGATTACCTGTTGAATTAAAATAGACTTCACCATCAGGACAAGTAATAGAAGTGTGTGCGCCTTTTAACACCACATACACATTGTATCTCCTTGAAAAAGATAATTGTTCCTTAAATCTGTCCTCTGGGGTTAAAGTCAATCCCGTTAAACGATCAAACTCCTTTGGATGCGGAGTGAGAATTGTACCCTTGCGTAAAAATGAGAGCCATGTTTTATTTTCAGATAAAATATTTAAGGCGTCCGCATCCAATACCATTGGCACAGCGGCGTTTTGTATTAATACCTTTAAAATATTCTGTGTTTGTTTTTCGGCAGCCAATCCAGGTCCAATGCCAATAGCATTGTATTTTTCCAAATGAATATTATCAGTAATAAATTTTTCATCCGAATCAATGCTAACCATTGCCTCCGGAACAGAAGTTTGAATTATTTCGTAACCGCATTTAGGAACATGAGCCGTTAACAAGCCAACACCCGAACGCAAACAAGCCGAAGCGCTCAACACTGCGGCGCCAATTTTACCATAACTCCCGGCTACCAATAGTGCGCGTCCGTATGTTCCTTTATGCGTAAACTTTTTTCGGGGATAATAAATTTGTTTTATATCGTCCGCAACAACATAATGATATGATGAAGGCAGACTTGCAATTATATCTTTATGCAGCCCAATATCCAGCACCACAAATTCGCCAACATAAACTGAATTAGAAGCAAACATAAAAGAAAGTTTGGGCGAATGAAATGTCAGCGTAATATCAGCTCTAATTATTTTTCGTTTTTCGGAAGAACTGTTTTCCTCGCTGAATAAACCCGAAGGGACATCAATTGCAACAACAGGACAGCCGCTTGCATTTATTTTATCAACCACCTCCCCAACCCAACCCTCAATAGCCTTATTCAAACCGATACCAAATATTGCATCAATGATAACTGTCTTGCGATCAGTTACAGTTTCAATATCATTCGATGAATTACATTCTTTAACAATAGCACTTTTGATCTTTTTTAATTCCTTTTCATTCGCAAGAAAATCATCGGAGCACTTTTCACTATAACGAAGTATATTAACACTCACCTTATAATTTTTATTCGCCAGCATGCGCGCAATAGCAAGACCATCTCCCCCATTATTACCCAAACCACAAATGATCATAAAATTTATTGATGTATCATACCTTCCTGTCAACCATTCTATACATTTGGAAGTCGCACGTTCCATCAGATCAATAGAACTAACAGGCTCGTGCTTGATAGTATAAGTATCTGCATCTTTTTGTTGTTGAGCCGTTAATATTTTCATGCGAACAATCTGATAATATAGTTAACAAAAATTATACCCGCATTTATTATGAATATCATTTTCAGGTATTTGGCTCCATTTTTAAAACCAAAAGCGAGGTGCAAGGCAAGAAAAACAAACATAAACAGCATTGGAATAAGCGGAGGATACATTTTTATACTTTCAAAAAAATCACCCTTGAGTAATTCCACGAATGCCCTTTGCAAGCCGCAGCCGGGGCATTCTATACCCAGGTATTTTTTATATGCACATGATAACATGTGTTCTTCCAGCCATTCAATAAATTTTCCCATTGTAAAAAAAAGCCCCTCCAAAATGTTGGAAGGGCTCAACTTCTTTTATATTTTTTATTGATTCATCATCCAAGGCAATGTCGTAAGGGCAGCACCAATAATGAAAAAATAAATTATCCAATAAATAATAGATAGTCCTGATAAACACAAGCCTATGATCGAACATATTCTACCTGCATTCATATTCTTAAAAGATCCTTCAGTATAAACTCCCGGATTTTCTAAATAAAGAGTTTTTGCTTTTGAAGACATCGACAGAGCAATAATCCCCATAATAATAGAAGGCAATCCAACACAGCCACAAACGGCAATGGACAATATTCCCAATACTAAAACTGTTGTTGAATTAGGGAGTGGCTGTGGTGTATTAAAACTCTGAACTGGTTGATTTGTATCCTGATTTTCCATGTTTATTATTTTGTTGAACTAAATTACAAATTTATTTGACCCCTCGAAATTTTTCGTGCAATTCGAGTGCCTGGGGCAACAAAGCCTGTTTATCATCATTTATTATTACATGGTCAGCTAAAGCTCCTCTTTCTTCATCCGAAAACTGGTTCTTCATTCTGTCTAGCACCTTTTCTCTCGCCACATTATCCCTTCGCATTACTCTTGAAATCCTTAATTCAAGAGGTGCGCTTACACTTATATTTTTGTCTAATGCTTTGCTCGCCCCGCTCTCAAAAAGTATAGCAGCTTCCTTAACGATGTATTGCTGGCCTTTATTTTTCTGCAACCAATTTTCAAAAATTTTTGCCACCTCCGGATGAATAATAGCATTCAATTTTTTCAATTGGACTTCATCATTAAATACAAGGGTCGCCAATTTTGTTCTATCTATATTTCCATTGCTGTCTATAATTGCATTTCCAAAAGCAGGTTCCAGCAGATGAATAATCTCTTTCTTTTGCAGCAACTTTTTGGCTTCATCATCGGCATAAAATACAGGCACGCCAAATTGTTCGAATATTTTACAAACAGTTGTTTTGCCACTTCCAATACCGCCTGTAATGCCAATTTTGATCATACTATTTTTTAATGATGTACTCAACTTTCAGTGGAAGAACAGATACATTCTCCACCCATGCAGGTTTGTTCGTGAGATCAATCTTTAGTTTCGATTGTTTATTTTTTAATACATCCGATGCATCTACCTCTACGATAAACATTTCTTCATTTGTTTTTTCATAACTCTCCAATGGAAGTAAAAATTTTATTGTCGCCTTATCCGGGAACAACCGCAAGGAAACACCTTTGGGTGCATTACGAATGATGATCGGCACGTCAAGGCTCCTCTCCGTGAATTTCGCCACATTGAATTCTACTTTTACTTTTTTATTGGACAAACTGATCTTTTTCCCGCCTTTTAATTTCACCTCAGTGGAAACACTTTTATCCAAACCATTAAATGCAAGCTCTTCTGTTTCTATATATTTTATTTTATTTATGCTTTTTACATCTCCACTCACTGTTACACTATCGGGCGAAACAACTATTTTGTCAACAAGGCGATACTGTTCAGCAAACTCCAATGACACATTGAGCTTAACCGGAACACGTTTCCAGATACTTTTAGAGAAATTGAAGAACAATGTATCGGGTTGTATTTGGAGCAGTTTAACATCGCCCCTGATCTGTTTGGATAATAACTCAACCACCTTTGATGTGACAATTATTCCAATGCTATCACTATTGTTTAACATAAATGATGACACATCGAACTCCAGTGTATCATTGAATGGCTGCAAATTATACCTTAACAATTTATGCCCTTTGGCCCTAATCACTCCTTCAATGCTGGCAGGTAAATAATTGGATACCACTTTAGCCACAGGCATATTAACATACCTTACCTGAATTGTCATTGTTGTTGAATAGTACTTTGACATGGCAGATAATAACCAGAACATAGTTGCTATTAATAAGCACAACAGGAAGGTAATTACCTTCCTGTTAATTCTAAAGCCTTTTGACGCAGGCTCGCTATTTGTCAAAATATCCTTCAAGTTCTATTGTTTATCACTTCCCAATAACTGGGTAGACTCCATAGATACTGCACTGCGCTCTATTTTAAGACGATTCCCGCCTTCAACTTCAATAACGAAAGTAGTATCATTCACTTCGGCAATTTTACCGTGAATACCTCCTATTGTAATTATCTTATCGCCTTTCTTCAATGCTTCACGATATTTTTTTTGATCCTTCGTTTTTTTCATCTGCGGACGGATCATAAAAAAATAGAACACAACAAAGATCAATACGAGTGGTAAAAAACTCATTAAAGAACTTCCTCCTTGCGCTCCTCCTGAAGGAGGCGCCATCAATAATACATGTAACATAGTTTTTATTTTTTTGTTTTAGTTTATTTTGATTCAGAATCTGGCACTATCACTTCCGTTGTTATAGTCAACATCTTAGTACTTGGTATAGCATTAGTAACTACGGTAACCGTTTTTTTTACTATTCCTTTTTTATCATCGCTGTCAAACACAACATCAATTGCACCTTCGCCTCCCGGAGCTAGGGGCTTATCGGAATAATGAGGGACAGTACAACCGCAACTGCCCTGGGCTGAAGTTATAAGCAGATCCCCTTCACCGGTATTTTTAAATTTAAATGAATAAGAAACTTTTTCTCCCTGTGTTATTTTGCCGAAATCATGCGACTCCACTTTAAATGTAATTATAGGATGCGGCTTATCCGATCCCACGTCGGAAGCAGAGCCCGGACTATTCACCAGATCGGTAGTAACACCTTTCTTCTCGTCGTGCTGTGAGCAAGAAACAATCGCAACACTTAATAAGATAAAAAAAACAACGCGTTTCATTTGTATAGTAAAATTAAACAATTTATTTCCATTCATATTTATTCCATCAACCCCCTGCCCACCTTTTTTATTTGCTGGTTACTTTTAAAATCCATTACCAGCTTATCAAGAATACCATTAATGAACAATTTACTTTTAGGTGTACTGTACATTTTCGACAATTCGATGTATTCATTTAGCGATACTTTAACGGGGATGTTGTTAAAATGCAGCACTTCTGTAATAGCCATTTTCATTAATAACACATCCATCATTGCAATACGATCAACTTCCCAGTTTTTTGTTTTATCGCCTATGTATTTTTCATTTGTTTCTTCGTACAATATTGTTTTCCTGAAAAGCTCTACCACAAATTCTTTATCCTCTTCCGCATCCTTATATAACTTAAAAAGCCCTTGGCTTGTATTAGCAGTCTCAGGATATGTATTGATCGTTTTAATTACCATTACGTTTACAAAATCAATATCATCGGCCCAATAAATATTCAATTCCTCAAACAGACTGTGCAATAATTCGTATCCTGCTATATGGTGCTTATAAATGTCTTCGATAAAATTTTTATCCGAAGCATATGAGTTATCATCAGAGGCTAAATATTTCTCATACTCTTCAGACGAACGAATGGCATTGAATATTTTCTTTATCAGCTCGGGTTCATTTTGCCAGCTTATTTTATAGGTATTTAAATCCTTTTGAAGAACTGTATTTTGAGAAAGTTGTTTAAAAAATTTGTTCTCTACAAACTTTCTATTGGGTGCAAGATCCTGCGCCGTGGGAAGCTGCTTGTTCTTTGCATCTTCCAAGACATTCTCTGCATGATCCCGTATCTCAAGAAGAAGAGACATGAGATATAAATAGAGGTCATAAATTTTATTAATGCTTAGCAAAAGTTGTTTCTCACTTTTGACAAGGTCCTTTACATCAGACTGGAAATAGGCATACAACGCCTGCATCACTTTAATACGCAAATATCTCCTGTTGAGCATAAACCTAAAGAACTTTTTAATTAAATTATTTCACGCACTTCTCTAACATTTCACCTTGATCCCGACCGTAAGTTGTCGGGATGTGATAGTGTAACATTCGCCTTAAAATGCAGGCTCATTAACACTATCATCAAAAATCAAAAAGATAATTTCAATCGGCCAACATCCGCAATTCTCTTTTCTGCCAATTTGTTAGCAGCAAGATAAGTGGGGATATTTTCATCCTTAGCTGTTTTGTAAATTGAAAGCAAGGTGTTGTAAATATTTTCAGCCTGCGCCATTGCCCTGTCCCTGTTATATCCTGATAATTCAGAATAAACATTGATCAAGCCACCTGCATTGATCACAAAATCGGGAGCATATAATATTCCTTTTTTTGTAACCGCTTCACCATGTATTTTCTCATCTGCTAATTGATTATTAGCAGCACCGGCAATAATAGAACATTTTAAACGGGATAATGTTTCATCATTCACAGTTGCACCTAAAGCACATGGAGCATAAATATCAGCATCCAGATCATATAATTTATCCGTTGCAATAGCCTCCACTTTGTATTCGTTAACAATGTGCTTTACCCTATCCTCATAAATATCATTCACATAAACTTTCGCACCTTCTTTTGTCAAATGTTTCACTACATATTCACCCACATGCCCAACACCTTGTACAATTACTTTTTTACCAGAAAGGCTGTCATTGCCCCATCTTTCTTTTGCGGCAGATTTAATTCCCAAATAAACACCGTATGCTGTAACCGGTGAAGGATCGCCGCTTCCGCCCATCGATTCGGGTAAGCCACTAACATGTGAAGTTTCCATGTGAATAAATTCCATGTCCTTGCTTCCCATTCCAACATCCTCTGCAGTAATATATTTTCCGGAAAGACTTTCAACAAATTTTCCGAAACGGCGTAATAATAATTCTGACTTGTCTTTTCTTGCATCGCCTATGATAACGGCTTTTCCGCCGCCCAGGTTAAGACCTGCTACGGATGCTTTATAGGTCATCCCTCTTGATAACCTCAACACATCTTTCAACGCCTCTGCTTCTGTAGCGTAGTTCCACATACGTAAGCCTCCCAATGAAGGACCCAATACGGTGTTGTGAACAGCTATAATTGCCTTAAGACCGGAAGCATTGTCGGTACAAAATACCACCTGCTCATGATCATTCTTTAACATTTGTGCAATTACAGAAACGTTATCTGTAACCGATACATTTTGCTCCTTTACTTCTGCCATAAATTTTAGATGAAAATTTTTATTAGCCTTTTATCTGCCTACTTTTGAACTTATAAATTGTACAGCGACAAAAATATAGGAATTTTCGATTGAACAATGAAAATTCGATCAATATACACGAATGAAAGCCCTAAAATACCTAAATAAGTACCTTTTTAAGTATAGGGTTCGTTTGTTATTAGGAATAATTTTCGTAACACTTTCCAACCTTTTTGCAGTTTATACCGCCCCATTGGTTCGTTATGCAGTTGATTTTATTAAAGAAGCGACTGAAAAAGGAAAATTTACAGCTGAACATATAAACGAGCAACTCCTTTATTACGGTTTATTAATACTCGGAACAGCACTATTAAACGGGCTATTCATGTTCTTTATGCGGCAGACAATTATTGTAATGTCACGTCTTATAGAGTACGATCTGAAGAACGAGATATATGAACATTATCAAAAACTCGATCTCGCTTTTTATAAGCGCAATAGTACCGGTGATTTGATGAACAGGATAAGTGAAGATGTGAGCAGGGTAAGAATGTATATTGGGCCCGCGATCATGTATATTACCAACACTGTTGGAACATTTGTGATTACGATCATTTTTATGTTTAATGAGAATGTAAAAATGAGTTTGTATGTACTTGCCCCGCTCCCTTTATTATCAATAATTATTTATTATGTAAGTGATGCGATAAATAAAAAAAGCACAAAGGTACAGGAGCAGCTTTCCGGCATCTCTTCTTTTACTCAAGAAGCATTTTCGGGCATAAGAGTAATTAAGGCTTACGGAAAAGAAAAAGATTCTATTCAGCGACTAGAAAAAGAAAGTGAAGAATATAAAAAACGAAGCCTTTCCCTTGCCTATACCGATTCACTTTTTCAACCTTCCATGACCCTGCTCATTGGATTAAGTTCAATACTTACTATTTACATTGGCGGTATGGAAGCCATAAAAGGTAATATCAGCATTGGGAACATCCCTGAATTTTTTCTTTATGTAAACCGCTTAACATGGCCCGTAGCATCTTTGGGATGGGTAAGTTCATTAATACAAAGAGCTGCTGCATCACAAAAAAGGATAAACGAATTTCTGGAAACCGAACCAGAGATCACGAGCACTTCAACAAACACTTCACAAAAAATAAAAGGGAACATAGAATTTAAAAATGTAGAGTTTACTTATCCCGATTCAGGAATTGTTGCGGTAAATAATTTATCATTTAAACTTGAGCAAGGTAAATCACTTGCTATCATTGGTAAAACCGGCTCGGGCAAATCAACATTGGCGCAACTCATCTGCCGGCTTTATAATGTGAACAAAGGTGAGATCCTGGCAGATGAGAAGAACATTAAAGACATTGACCTGTTTTCCTTAAGAAGAAGTATTGGTTATGTGCCACAGGAAGTATTTTTATTTTCAGATACCATTGCAAACAACATTTCTTTTTCCACTATAGATGAAAAAAATTACACCAAAGAGGAAATAGAAACCGCAGCAAAGAACGCAGGTATTTACAATGACATTATAAATTTCCCGGAAGGATTTGAAACTAAGGTGGGTGAAAGGGGAATAACTTTATCGGGCGGACAAAAGCAGCGCATATCCATTGCAAGAGCATTGATAAAAAAACCAGAGATATTAATTTTTGATGATTGCCTTTCTGCAGTTGATACAGAGACTGAAGAATCCATATTATCCGGAATAAAAAGAACAATGAACGGCAAAACAAGTATCATTATCGGTCACAGGATATCATCCGTAAAACATGCCGATACCATTATAGTTTTAGAAGATGGCGCTGTTATTGAAACCGGGACACATGAAGAGTTAATGATCCTGAAAGGTTCTTACTTCAATACTTTTCAATCGCAATTGCTGAAGGGGATGGTTGCGGGAGTGTGAGGCTCAAGTGATGTAAATAAACTCTGTACACTTGTTACTCCTCGAACTCTAGGCAGCCAATGTCCCTATAGTTTGGGTGACTTATGAATTCCTGAATAATGTCATGTCTATGAATAAAAAAATCTGCTAGTTTTTGTGTTGATGTGTTACCAAGTCTTAACCAGATTATTTTTGGCGGAAGTCCGTATAGAGTGAGCAAATCATTGAAGTCAGAGTCGAATGTTACAATTGTATAATTGTTTTCTCTTGCAAACTTCCATATCTCACGGTCTGTGGGATTACTTAACTCTAGCTGTGTTATTTGCGCGACGTCAGGATAGCGATCTCTGATTAATTTTACAATTCTAAAAGAAATATTCTGATCGAAAAGAAGCTTCACGATGCAAGTCTTATTTTATGCTCTTTGTCAGCAGCATAGGCAAGAGAAGCCTTGATGTCTTCTTCAGTTAGTTCTGGGTAGTCTGTGATAATTTCTTTAGCAGTCATACCAGAAGCAAGCCAACCTAATATGTCGTAAACCGAAATACGTTGTCCTTTAATACATGGTCTGCCAAAACGGACATTTGGGTCTATTGTTATTATTTCTGAATAATGTCTCATGCTGAGAGTATTAGGTGTTACTAAGTTAAATTATTTTCCCGAAATTCTGCAATTCTGCATATACTCTAAGCGACAACACAATTTCCTAATTAATCTTATCCTCTATCTCCTCCATTTTCTTTTCGGAGTATTGTCCGGATGTAGTGTAAACTATTTTACCTTGTTTATCCAGCACAAAAAGATAAGGAACATCTTTATTTTCTAAACCAATAAAATCTCTTAACTCTTTCATATCTCCTTTATAGAATAAAACATACGGATGCAAGTCCTTATCAGCTTCTTCTTTCATTCGCTTTTGCATTTTACCCGCAAACGCAATGTTTGCCCCTGAAAAAATGGGAACAAAATAAATGTTCACATCGTATTCAGAATCCATCATTCCTGTTTTAGCAATAAACTTATTATAAGCTGGGCTTAACCATGTTTGCAAATCATTCTCCGCATCGGAGGAATAAGCGAGTGTTAGTATAGTATACTTCCCCTTTACATCAGCAGGCAATGTTTTAGATGCGCCCGAAAGTGTTTCACCAGTCATTGCAGGAAATTGTTTGCCAACAGGACTATCAGCTGTAAAAGAAATTGCAATGCCTGCAATTACAACAAGGAGAAAAAGTTTACGTATCATAATTATTGTTTTAATTAAAATGTATTAGCCATAGATCCCGCCACAAAGGCGGGATTAGTTCGACTTGCAATTTTCGTTAAGCCTTATAGGCTTACAAAAAATTGAGTCTCACTAATATAGCAAAAAGGCGGCCAAAATCAGCCGCCTTTTTGTTTGTTAACAACCTTCACTATGAGTATTCTATTATTCTAAGTACGTTTTAAGAGATGTTCTTCTTGAAGCCATGCGCATTTTACGGATCGCTTTATCTTTTATCTGTCTAACACGCTCTTTACTTAACTCAAGTTTGAAGCCGATTTCTTCTAATGATTTGTATTTGCTGCCATCTAATCCAAAGTACATGGTGATGATGGTTTCTTCTCTTTTTGAAAGTTTTGATATTACCCTGCCCAATTCACTTTTCAAAGATTCAGTGATCAATCTACTATCAGCCTCTAGTGCATCCGGGTTTTCAAGTACGTTTATTAAACTTCTTTCTTCATCCTCATTAATTGGTTTGTCAATTGAAACATGTTTAGTGTCAAACCTTTTGAATGCATCCACCTCATCTGAAGTAATCCCAACCACGTCACCCAACTCTGAACTTGTAGGTTCACGCTCCAACTCCTGCTCCAATCTTGCATTCGCTTTTCTCATTTTATTAAGGATGGTAACTTTATTAGACGGTAGCCTAACAATTTTAGCATGTTCTTCAATTGATTTCAATATTGTTTGACGGATCCACCATACTGCATAAGAGATAAATTTAAAACCTTTAGTAGGATCGAATTTCGCAGCAGCCTTTATAAGACCAACGTTACCTTCGTTGATAAGGTCGATTAATGACACACCATGATTTTGATACTGTTTTGCTACAGATATAACGAATCTTAAGTTGGCAGTAACTAACCTTTCTAATGCTTTAGCATCACCTTGCTGAACAGCGGTTGCTAAATTAGCTTCTTCATCAGGAGCCAGCATTCCAATTTTAGATACCTCTTGCAAATACTTGTCGAAAGAGTAACTTTCTCTATTCGTGATCTGTTGGGTTATGGTTAGTTGTCTCATGGTGGTGAAGTTTTAACTTATTTATTTACTTTTTATTTTCTTGTTTTAAATATTGACTTCTGGCTATATGTACGGTATCAATACCCCAATAGATTCAAATAGTCAAGAGTTTTTTTATTGTTTATTTTTCAAATCGCGTAACCTTTTAAAAAAATCGCTTTTTGAACTAAAATCATTGTTTTTCTATTTTTATTTTTTTGATATTTTAAAGCTATTCCTAAATAAACTAAGCTACAACCGGCATTTAATGAACGGGGGCTATCAGTTAATAAGCGGTATCCCCTGCGTTATAATGAATACAAACCCAATTCCTATAAGTAACCCTTCAATAGCCTTATTTTTAACATTTTTTAAGATAGGACCACATTGAATTAATTCATACAAAACAGTAACTTCGTTAAGGTTTAATACCCGAAAAACCAATCATTTTATGAGGCTATATAAATATATTTCCACCATTTCAATCATTATCACGTCCTTTTCTATGCAGGCCGATGATGTAAACATTAAAATGAAGATCAAGGGTGTAAGGGACACCTTTTGTTTAATGGCCAATCATTATGGGGATAAACAATATATACAGGACACGCTGAAGGTTGATGCCGCAGGAAAGATAAGCATCAGTAAAAAAGAGAAATATAAAGGCGGTATATATATGTTAGTACTGCCTAATAAAAAGTATTTCGAATTTATAATGGATGATATTCAGCAGTTCTCGTTTGAGACAGATACGGCCGATCTTGTAAACAATATGAAAATTAAAGGGTCGCAGGAAAACATATTGTTTTACCAGTACCTCAGTTTTATAAGTTCTAAGCAAAAAGAAGTAGAACCATTAAAGAAACAATTAGAAAAAGTAAAGAACAATAAAGACTCTACCGCCCTTATTCAAAAGAAGACCGCTGCTATAGATAAAGAAGTAGCCGATTATAAATTAAAATTCGCAAAAGACAATCCGAAGACCTTTGCAGGAAAATTACTGATGGCAATGAATGAGATAGAAGTACCAACCGCCCCTATACTTCCTAATGGCCGGCCCGATTCTACCTTCTCATACCGGTATTATAAGGCGCACTTCTGGGATAACATAGATTTTTCTGATGACCGTATATTAAGAAGCCCGGTATATCATGGTAAAATGATTCAGTATTTAAATACGCTTACTGTTCAGATGCCCGACTCTATAAATAAAGAGATAGATCTTTTATTGGAGAATACTAAAAATACTCCTGAGCTTTATAAATACACGGCGCATACTATTACATATACGTATGAAACATCGAAGATCATGGGCTTTGATGCGGTGTTTGTGCACATGGTTGAACAGGTTTACCTGCCTGGAAGAGGAGTATGGCTCGATTCAGCACAAACTGCCAAAATCGTTAACCGCGGATTAACATTAAAGCCGTTGCTATTAGGAGCCGTGGCACCGGAACTTGTATTACTCGATACATTAATGAACACCAGGTCACTGCACAGAACAAAAGCAAAGTATACTATTCTTGTTTTCTGGGATTACGATTGCGGACATTGTAAAAAAGAAATTCCTAAGCTTCTGGAAACATATCATAAATTCAAAGCCAAAGGTGTTGAAACATTCGCGGTTAGTACCGAATATGATGTTGCTAAGTGGAAAGCTTTTATACGTGAAAATAAACTGGATTGGATAAATGTGTGTGACCCCAATCACCAAACCAATTTCAAAAAAAATTATGATATATATAGTACACCTGTGATCTTAGTATTGAATGAGAAAAAAGAGATCATTGCTAAACGTATAAGTGCTGAACAAGTTGATGAAATGATGGAGAGGTTGTTGAAGGAAGGAAAGTCAGAAGTTGGAAGTCAGAAGTGAGAAGTGAGAAGTGAGAAGAAAGAAGTTATTCCAGTTCAGTCAGCAGTACCATAATCTTCTCCAGCTTCTTTTTCATTTCGGGTGCGGTACATTCATAATTATTAGCGAGTAAAGAAAACACCAGCTCCTCCCCTTTTTTATTTTTTACGTACCCTGCATAACCTCTTGCCCTGGTTATGTAACCGCTCTTCGCACGCATATTATTTTCGGCAAAGGTTCCTTTGCATAGTGAACCCAGCGAGCCCGACTTACCTGCTACCGGCAATGAATTATTAAATGCTTCATAAACAGGTCCCTTATAAATTTTTGTTAAGATCATTACATGCTGCTGCGCAGTAACCGTATTAACTCGTGATAGGCCGCTGCCATCTGCCATATATAAGCCGGACACATCAACTCCGCTTTCCCTCCAGAAATTAATTACCGCATCGGTACCGGCAGATGTTGAACCAAACATTCCCTTTTTAACCGCAACAGTTTTTAACAAGGCTTCTGCATACGCATTAACACTTTTTAGGTTAGTGTAATAAATTATTTTCTCTAATGGCGGAGAGTAATATGTGTGAAGCAGGTTTCTTCTTTTTTCTTCATAGGTACTTTTCTCCTTCATTATCTTCACGGAAGTCGGTGCGCCGGTAATATTTATTTCACAACGCTTTAATGCTTTATCAAACATATACGCGCAAAACCAGGCCGGATCAGGCATTGAGCCATCAACATCATAATCTTTTTTATTCTCGGGTACGGTACCTTTTGCATAACGCTTATATGAATACGGTGATCCATAAATAAAAGTATTGTCCCCACTCCCACCCGAAGAAACATTATTAATAAACTCGAGACCCGGAATTTCAGGGAACATTTTCGAAACCGTTGTCGGCCCGCCTGCGTTCGAAGAATTAAAATATACTGTGTATTTATTATCCATAAAATTTAGTCCGCAGGAACCTGCACCAAAATAATTCCCCATATCGCTCCATATCCATGTCGATGGCAGCATATCATCTTCGAAACAGCTGGCATCAGCAATAATGGATCCGGTGATTTTTTTTATTCCTTTTTGCTTTAAGATCAATGCCCACCTTTCAACGGTAGTAATAGTATCGTTCTTATTCCGGAAGTATTCAGATTCCAATGATGGGTCCCCGCTTCCCTTTATATAAACGTTGCCTTTAAGTATTCCGGTTACCGTATCTAATGCCCCATCGTATTCAATACGTGTTTCATATTTATAGTCGGCGCCAAGAACCGACAATGCGGCTCCCGTAGTTAGTATTTTAAGTGTACTTGCCGGCACAAGGCTTTGAGCTGAATTATGGGATGCCATTACCTTATTGTCCGAAACCCTCATTACACAGAGGCTCCATGATGCATGCAGCATGTCCGGATCTTTTTTTAATGCATCTACCTCTGCCTGCAGCTTACCCGGTGGAATTATATCCTGGGATAAAAGCGGCAAACTGATCAAGCAAATACTACAAAAAGAAAAAAAGGTCCTCTTCAACATATTCTTAAATTCTTTAGGTTAAAATTACAAAATAGAACGGGGTTTAAATTATATTTGTCATAATGAATAACACCCGAACTGCCTGGCTCGATAATATAACCTCCGAAGAAAAAAAAACTCTGGAGGCTTATACCAAAAAGCAACTCATAATCTCGGCATTGATCTGTATCCCAATTTGTACTGTTGCAATAATGGGTGTTTTGCGTTTAAATAACGGTGTTGTTATTTTAAATATGGGCGAAACAGAAAAATCTGTGTACAATGTGTTATTTGTTTTCGCGGGAATTATTTGCCTGAGACTTTTCATAGCACAAATCATCTCTTTTTTAAAAGAGAAAAAGGTCTGGCAAAAAAAGGTAATGCTTCGCGAAGTCGCTGAAATAAAAAACAAAACAGTTTTATTTAAAGAAGATGAAACCCGCTATAAAATCATCAATGATCAGCACCTCAATATCGGAGATAAAGTAGAAGTAAGCGTGGCAGAAAAACTCCCGGTCATACTATCTATTAAAAGAATCCAGGCCTAGTACCCTTATTTTCCGTCTATAATTTTATGGAAATTGGAAAAAAAAACATCTTACATTCAAATCGTTAACATATTATGTCTAAATCGATATTCTTAATAATGATTATAACGGCCATTGCAAATCAACACATCAAGGCACAAGCCAGGATTCCCGGTATTGGAGATTTTATGGGTTTTAGCGAATCCATGAGCACCTGGGAGGGCGACCATTGCTCCATTTATATTGAGAAAGATGGCACCATAAGTACATCTAACTCCTGTTGGTCAGGACCAAAGTGTGATTATCAAAAAGGAAACCATACAGGCAAAGTTTCAATGGAAAGTCTTAAGAAATTTACCGCTTTATTGGGAGAAAAGGACATGATCGTTCCTTATGTGAGGAAAAAAGAAAATAATGAGGGAGGAGGAAAAAAAGTTACGCGCGAATTACCAATCATTACTACTTCCAAAGGAGATTATATTCTTAATATCATGGAGAATTCTGAAAAAGTGAAGGAAATAATTTGGCAAATGCGGTGTGAGGCAGGAATAGAAAACGAAAGCTATTTAATAGATGACAAAACATATATACAGAAGATAGTTTATTATTATCCTAACCAGGCAGGCGATTACCAGAGTTATTTTAACCTTACTCCCGATGGAGGATGTTGGTATGCCGAAGTAACAGGGAATACGCAATCCACAGGAAACGCAAATTATTTTGAACCTGGAGATATGAAAAAAATAATGGATGCGATTAAGGCCGATAAGACCAAGTTCAATACACCAATTGTTTTTACCTATAATATGCCAGCGGAAAACAAAAAACTTTATCACCTTATATACACCAACAAGGGTGTGTTCGAAATAACAGACGAAAAAACGCTGGATACCATTTTTGCTTTATTTAAAACCAGGCGGGCTAAATGAAAAAGCTAAAACTATTTATCATCATGCCATTGGTAGTGCTGCTCTTATCGGCAGATAATGGCCAGCCAACGGTTGAATCAATAGCAAAAGGCAATACTGAATTTAGCATTGACCTATATAATGAACTACGCAGCAAAGAAGGCAATATCTTTTTCTCACCCTTCAGTATATCTACCGCATTGGCAATGACATATGCGGGAGCCGCCGCGCAAACTGAATCTCAAATGGCTAAAGTATTGCACTTTGCACCTAATACTCCGCAGTTTCATAGTGCATACAAAGCTTATCTTGATCAGATCAAGTCAAATTACGGAGAAGGAATAAAACTAAACATCGCAAATAAGTTGTGGGGCCAAAAAGATTTTGTTTTTTCTGATAGCTACATGAAGCTTACAAAAGAAAATTATGATGCGGCAGCAGAAAATCTTGATTTTATTGCAAATCCGGAAAAGAGCCTGTTAACAATAAACAAATGGATAGAAACAGAGACTAAGGAAAAAATAAAAGACCTTTTAATACCCGGAGCCATAACTCCCGACACAAAGCTTATACTTACCAATGCCATTTATTTTAAAGGAGAATGGGAAAATGTTTTTGATAGAAATATGACACGGGATAAAGAATTCAACATGGATGATAAATCCAAGATTAAAGTTCCATTTATGAATCAAACCACACAGGTAGGTTACGTTGATAAGGGTTTATTTACCGCGGTGCAATTTCTTTATAAAGGAAACCGCCAGTCAATGATCATTATTCTTCCTAAAGAAGCATCAGGCTTAGAAAAAACCGAGAAAGAATTAACTGCAGAAAATTTCAACAAATTGAAAGCTGAGTTTAAGTGGGACAAGGTTAGTTTAAGCATTCCAAAATTCAAAACTACTTTTAACCTTTCGTTGAAAGATAAACTCTCAGAAATGGGAATGCCTGCTGCATTTAACGAAACGGCAGACTTTTCATTGATGGCTGAAAAACCGCTGCAAATCAGCAATGTTATCCATAAAGCTGTTGTCGAAATTAATGAAGAGGGTACTGAGGCAGCGGCAGCAACCACTGTAGGTATGGTATACATAACCAGTGCAAATCAAGAGAAGGTATTAAGCTTTGTAGCCGATCACCCCTTTTTATTTTTGATCGTTGATCATTCTACAGGAAATATCCTTTTTATGGGACGAATTATGGATCCATCAAAATAATTTTAAGAAAATATTTATAAATAAAAACTATGGCAAAAACTATCTTTTCAAGTACAATAATTATTGCAGTCCTGTTTATCTTATTCAGCTGCCATAACAATGAGTCACGCGAGAATGACATCAAAGCAAAAAAAAGTTATTCTGATGCAGAACCTCCCGCAGCAGCACCAGCAGAAGAACAAGCCCTGGCCCCGGAAACACCTGTTCTAAATGAGAGTGAGCAGCAATATAACGTAACTGTTGCTGATGTTAATGGCTCAATGGCTTCCGGAGCAGTGAGCAATAGCATGGCAGCAACCGGAAATAAAAACGGTTTTATCTCGTCTAGTGCTGCAGTTGCAAACAAAGACACTTCGAAAAAATTTATCAGAACTGCCGATATAAAATTCAGGGTGAATAACGTTCTGCAATCTACACTTATCATTGAAGACATAACAAAATATTTTGAGGGTTTCGTAACCTATACACATTTGGCGAGTGAAATTAACAACCACGTTGTTACACCAGTGAGCCTGGACTCTGCTCTGGAAACAATTTACTACACTGTATCAAATCATATGGTAGTAAGGGTTCCCAACACAAAACTCGATACGGCGCTACGGTCTATCGCCAAACAAATTGACTTTCTGGATTATCGCACTATAAAAGCAGAAGATGTTACACTTTCGTTAATAGCCAACCGATTAACACAATTAAGGTTAAGGGGACACAATGAGAGATTAACACGTGCCATAGACGAGAGAGGAAGAAAACTAAATGAAACAACTGAAGCTGAAGAAAATTTACTGAACAAAAAAGAGCAGGCAGATAATACCACCATTTCAACACTTGGTGTAATGGATAAAATAGAGTTCAGTACAATTACAATTGATATCTACCAAAAGAAAACCGTTAAACGCAGCCTGATCGAAAATTACAAAAACACAAAAGAATACGAACCTGGATTTTTCGCACAGGTTGCTGAAGCTATTTATACAGGATGGTATTTTCTTAAAACAGTAGTGGTAGCAATTATTAATATATGGCCAATAATTTTAATTGGTATTTTAGGTTGGTTTATTTTCAGAAGACACCTTAGAAAATAGTTTCAAATTAAATATTAATATTGCTTTCTCGATAGCCATCGGGATTCCTCCTCCACAATGACGATCACATCTCGACAGGCTCGATGTGACCCACGCGGGAAGGTCAGTTCGAGCTTGTCGAGAATCATACGTTGCCAAAAAAATTACACCTATATTAATAAAATATAAATACACAAATGAAAACAATAGCAGAAATACTAATAGCAATAATAGCCCTGGAACATTTATACATTCTTTGGCTCGAAATGTTTGCCTGGGAAACACAAGGCAAAAAAACTTTTAAAGGATCATTAGCGCCCGAATTATTTAAACCAACAAAAGCATTGGCCGCCAACCAGGGATTATACAATGGTTTTCTTGCAACCGGACTTATCTGGACATTTTTTATATCCGATGAAATATGGAAAACAAATATTTCTATTTTCTTTTTAGGCTGTATTGCAGTAGCCGGAATTTATGGTGCTATGACAGCACACCGTAAAATATTTTTCATCCAGGCATTACCTGCTATCATTGCATTAGCATTTACACTTCTAAATAAATAATATTTATTCCCGTACAAATGAAAAAAATATTTCTTATCGTTTTTATCTTTTCCATTAGCAATATTTTTGCTACAAATAAAAATCCATCAATTCCCCGTTATAGAGTTATTAAGTCTTTACCGGACAAAAGCCTTAAAAAAACGGAAGCTGCATTTGTCTTATCATTTAAAGCCGATAACATTATTGCAAAACAGAAAATAAAATTATCATACAACGGTTCAAATAAAACATTACAGACTGATAGCTTCGGCAATATCTATTTAAAAGTAAAACCTGGGAAATATCTTTTTCGCTTTTTTTACCACCAGATTTTTTTTGAGATCACGACGGATTCAATTGACATAAAACCGGGCTACCGCACCTGGGTAGAAATGAGGTTCCAGTCATCAAAGCATTCTGTTACAGCAGAGAAACCCGTTATTTATGTTTACCCTGAAAAGACAAAACAAATTGATATAAAACTTGAACCCAAAGGTGAATTAGGTTTCACCTACCCTGCTTATAATAAAGGTTGGAATTTTATTGCAGATTCAGATGGAACTATTCACATGAACGATAAAAAATATCATTATTTATTCTGGGAAGGTACTACCAACATAAATAAAAATAAAATAAACTGTAGTGAAGGATTTATGGTGAGTAAGGGTGGTCTCGTGCCATTTTTTGAAAACAGCCTTTCCAAAATGGGACTCAACTCAAACGAGATTGAAGATTACATCACTTATTGGGTTCCAATTATGGCCGTGAACGAATACAATTACGTTCATTTTATTTTTAATGAAGAATACAATGAATATGCGACTCTGGATGTAACACCAAAGCCTGACAATACATTCAGAGTATTTATGCTCTGGTCAAAGATCGATCAACAACAGAAAATAATTTTAAAAGAACAAACCCTCCCTTCTTTTACACGATCAGGCTTTACTGTTGTTGAATGGGGCGGCGCACACACTACGTTTTTCGAACACAATGCTTTATCGATAATTAAACCATAAATCAAATGAAGAATCTACTTTTTATCCTTGCAATATTTTTTTTCAGCTGCAATATTTTTGCTGCAGATAACAAATCAGCCATTCCGCCCCAATATAAAATAACCAAATCGGTATTGGATAAAGCACTTAAAAAAACGGAAGCCGCATTTGTCTTATTATTTAAAGCCGACAATATTATTGTAAAACAGAAAATTAAATTATCATACAACAGTTCAAGTAAAACATTACAAACTGATAGCCTCGGCAATATCTATTTAAAAGTAAAACCTGGAAAATATCTTTTTCGTTTTTTTTACAACCAGGAATTTTTTGAGATTACTACTGATTCCATTGACATAAAGCCGGGCTACCGTACTTGGGTAGAAATGAGTTTTAAGTCATCAACGCATCCTGTTATGGCGAAGAAACCCGTTATTTATGTTTACCCGGAGAAGACAAAACAAATTGATATAAAACTTGAACCCAAAGGAGAATTGGGTTTCACCTACCCTGCTTATAATAAGGGCTGGAATTTTACTGCAGATACCGATGGCACCATTTATATGAATGATAAAAAATATCATTATTTATTCTGGGAAGGCTCCACGAGCATAAATAAAAATAAAGTAAACAGCAATGAAGGATTTATGGTGAGTAAAGATGATCTTGTGCCGTTCTTTGAAAACAAACTTTCCAAGATGGAATTGAATTCAAAAGAGATAGAAGATTACATCACTTATTGGGTACCGATAATGGCAGTGAACGAATATAATTATGTTCATTTTATTTTTAATGAGGAATACAATGAATATGCCGCACTCACCGTAACACCGAAGCCCGATGTAATGTTCAGGGTATTTATGCTCTTTACAAAAGCAGATATAGCAAACAAATTAAAACTAACCGAACAAACCCTACCCTCCTTTACCCGCAACGGCTTTACCCTTGTTGAATGGGGCGGCGCAGAAAGCAATTGGCTGGAGAAAGTTGATGTTACATTACGTTATTGATGTAACGACATAATATTCTGACGGTATCGTGCGTTATTGTATTATACACACTAAAAACCGGAGGTAAATATGGCTCGCTTAAGAATGTTAATAAACAGATTTGATAAATGGTTTACACAAAATTTTTCCTGGTTTTTTACCAATGGAAATAAAAGCAGATACCAATATCACAATACAAAACATGATCTGTTTTAAAGAAGTAAAATTTTAAAACTTCTTCTGCGTAACGTTTAGGTCCGGAATATACTTGCAAAGGATTTTTACAATAGTCTTGTCAGCATCATATACATCATCTCTCCTTTTAATCATTCCCAAGGGATTCATATAAAAAAGACCAGCTAATTTATCTTTATCCCAAACCTCAATTATAGCTCGGTGATCAAAAGAGACTTGTTCCATCATCTTTTGAGTTTTTGCCAAATCCAGAAGGGACTTCTTTAACACAACAGCATCAGCATCATAAATATTTTTTTCAATTACATTAGAAAATCCCAGGATACTATCCCTTGGTATATCTCCGGAATAACTGCCCGTCATATTAACGTAATATAATTTAACTTCTATTTGGGCAATTAAATTAATACAAACGAATGTGCTGATTATTAAAGCAAAAAAATGTTTTTTCATAGGTTTGTTTTGTGGTTATAACCGGTAGTGCAGTTACCGATTGAGTAGTGAAATTTACAAACTTTCCGCTTAGGGTATTTATTTTTAATAAAAAGATAATAACTAACTTGATTTGTAATTGCCATTGCGCTACATTTAATAGAATAAGTACAAATAGAAATGGCTTTGATAAAAAAATTGTTCATTTTATTCGGACTAATTGTGTTATGTTTTTCATGCAAACAAAAAAACAACAATAAACCTATTATTGAAATGGAAAATAAAGCCAAGGAAAACGGAGATCGTGAACACAAGTCGATATT
>CAZQIC010000052.1:0-29454 GCA_964593555.1 uncultured Bacteroidia bacterium
TAAAAAAAAATACGGTTACATTTGTTAAAATCAATTAATAGAACCTCCCTATATACATATTTTTAAAAGAATTCTATGGATAATGTAATTGACCTTGAGAAGCAATTCCAGGAAAAAATAGATAGAGATCAAAGCATTGAGGCGCGCGATTGGATGCCGGATGATTATCGTAAACACCTTGTCAGGCAAATATCCCAGCATGCACATTCAGAGATCATTGGCATGCAGCCTGAAGGCAATTGGCTTTCACGCGCACCGGGTCTTCGTGCAAAATTAATTTTATTGGCAAAAATCCAGGATGAAGCAGGACATGGTTTGTATTTATACAGTGCTGCTGAAACCCTTGGTGTATCAAGAGAAGAGATGTTGGATGCATTGCGTACAGGTAAAGCAAAGTACTCTAGTATATTTAATTACCCTACCTTAACATGGGCCGATATGGGTGCCGTTGGCTGGTTGGTGGATGGTGCCGCTATTGTTAATCAGGTAGCCTTACAACGTACTTCATACGGACCATATGCAAGAGCAATGGTGCGCATTTGTAAAGAAGAAAGTTTTCATCAGCGCCAGGGATATGAGATCATGGCTCACCTTGCAAAAGGTACTACAGAACAAAAAGAAATGGCACAGGATGCATTGAACCGCTGGTGGTGGCCATCTATCATGATGTTTGGTCCGCATGATGCTGATTCACCGAATACTGGTAATGCAGTGAAGTGGAAAATAAAAAGAGAATCAAACGATACACTTCGTCAACGTTTCATTGATAAAACTATTCATCAGGCAGATATAATCGGACTTACTATTCCTGATAAAGATTTGAAGTGGGATGAAACAACCAAACATTATAAATACGGGGAAATAAATTGGGAAGAATTTAATAATGTGGTGAAAGGTAATGGTCCTTGCAACAAACAAAGATTAGAGCAGTACAACAAAGCATTTGAAGAAGGTGCTTGGGTGAGAGAAGCTGCAGAAGCATACGCAGTTAAGAAAGCAAAAAAACAACAGCAGGAAATAGCAGCTTAATAAGAAAGATCATGTCAACAAAAGATACTCAGTTTCAG
The DNA here is from genome assembly GCA_964593555.1 of uncultured Bacteroidia bacterium. Lineage (GTDB taxonomy): Bacteria > Bacteroidota > Bacteroidia > JAFLBG01 > JAFLBG01 > CAZQIC01. The sequence goes on from CAZQIC010000052.1 coordinate 1,068, forward strand.
GTGTGGGAAGTTTTTATTCAAACAAAACCGGGCCTTCCATACAAGCATGCAGGAAATGTGCATGCGTCCGATAAAGAAATGGCATTGCAGAATGCAAGGGATCTGTATACACGCAGAAATGAAGGTACAAGTATCTGGGTAGTTCCATCCAATGCTATTGTGGCTTCAAATCCTAATGACAGCGAAATGCTTTTTGATCCAGCTAATGATAAAGTTTACAGGCATCCTACTTTTTATATAATGCCTGAAGGCTCAAAACACATTTAAGAGATGGATAAGAACGAAGCATTATTTAAATACGCATTGCGCTTAGGTGATAATGGATTGATCCTCGGACATCGTTTGTCAGAGTGGTGCAGCAAAGGTCCGTTTTTAGAGGAGGATCTCGCACTATCAAATATGGCGCTGGATCTTATTGGAAGATCGCAGGCTATGCTGAATTATGCGGCCACGGTTGAGGGGAAGGGCAGGACAGATGATGATCTTGCATTTAAAAGAGCAGAGAGGCAATTTTTAAATAACCTTTTGCACGAGCAGCCTAACGGTGATTTTGCGCATACAATGATCCGCCAGTTATTTAATTCTGCTTTTGAATTATTTTTTTTCGAAGAACTTGCTAAAAGTAAAGATGAAACCTTCGCAGGCGTTGCAGCTAAAACTGTTAAAGAAGTAAAATATCATTTACGTCATGCGAGCGAATGGATACCTCGCCTTGGAGAAGGAACAGAAGAAAGTCATGCGCGTACTCAAAAAGCTATTGATAATTTATGGACTTATACCGGTGAACTTTTTGAAATGGATGAAGTAGATCAGGTGCTAATTAAAGAAGGCATTGCGGTTGATATGAGTGCGCTAAAGTCTAAATGGGAAAAACAAGTACGGTCAGTTATAGAAGGTGCGACATTAAAATTACCTGCGGGTGGTTTTATGCAGACTGGAAGTCGTAAAGGTTTACATAGTGAACATTTAGGTTTCTTGTTAGCTGAAATGCAGTACTTGCCAAGGGCATACCCAGATGCAAAATGGTAAAGTAAATTACTCCAACGAGGAGATCATGGGTTTTCTTTCTGAAATTCCTGATCCTGAAATTCCTGTTATCACCATCAAAGAGTTAGGTATTTTACAAGGTGTGGTACAAAACGCCGATGGATGTATTGTTTCTATTACACCTACGTATACAGGCTGCCCTGCCATGAAGGCTATTGAAGATGATGTAAAAAAGATGCTTCATGAAAAAGGAATTGAAAAAGTGAGTGTTAAGTTGTTGTACTCTCCCGCATGGACAACCGATTGGATAAGTGATGAAGCAAAAGAAAAATTAAGAGTTTATGGTATTGCTCCTCCCGCAAAAATCACAGCCGATAAAGGAGCATTACTAGGAAAACCGAAAATACTCGCCTGTCCGCGTTGCAATTCTTCAAATGTTGAAATGATAAGTCAGTTTGGTTCTACAGCCTGTAAAGCCTTATATAAGTGTCTTGATTGTAAAGAGCCTTTTGATTATTTTAAATGCATTTAATAAACGATCGATGAAAGTCTGTGACATCTGTGGTGCGTTTTTTTTACCACGGATTACACAGACTTTCACAGATTAATATAAACAAATAGTAAATCAGTAATATTATTTTTTACTTGTTCAGTCTCTCCGAAAAAAATGTAAAAGTGTTGTTGTGCATAGCAGCACTGTGCAGTTTATTTACTTATTGCATTATATCTTATTTTATTTTTCCCGTGGCAGATGACCTGAGTTATGCCCAGCAAGGTTTGGATAATATCTGGTCGCATTATAAAATTAATTACCTGAACTGGTGTGGTAGATATTTTTCCAATTTTTTGATATTGCTGAATTGTTACATTTCTACCAATATAGTTCTCTATCGTTTGTATCCCGTATTTCTTATTGTTATTACATTTCTGTCGGTATATGTATTTATAAAACGTTTAAATAAAAATGTAAATGCAGGGCTGCCCGTATTTTTATTTTCTCTTTTATTTATTTCCCTTTATTTAAACATGATGCCCCAAACCGCTGAAGGTTTGTATTGGTACACTGGTTCTGCAACATACATTTTACCTGCTTTTCTATTTATACTTTATGTCTTGTTAATGATTCAATATTTTAAAGGAGCATTTGTTCTCAATAAGTTTTTTCATGTTTTTTTGATGGCAATTTTAGTTGTGCTCATTGTTGGTTTTAATGAGGCCTTAATGCTTTTGTTTACTTGTCTGCATGGTATTTTATTTCTTTTCCTTAAAAAAAATGGAAAAAGAAGTTCATGGTTTGTATTGATATTTATGCTCTTGTGTATTGCATTCGGACTCATCATTATTCTTGCACCGGGCAATGAAAATCGTTCCGGATTTTTTCCGGAGAAGCACAGGTTCTTTTATTCTCTTTCATTTGCATGTATACATACTGTCCGCTTTTTCGCAAAATGGATAGTTAGTTTTCCATTAATATTGTTTTCATTTCTATATCTGCCGTATGCAAAAAAGATCAATGAGTCTTTTGACATTAGAAAATTAAGTTCACTCCCTTGGTTCTTTATTCTTGGCTTTTTACTTTTTATTCCATTCTGTGCAGTTTTTCCTCCATATTGGGCAACAGGTATGCTGGGGCAGTATCGTACACTCAATACAGTGCTCATTGTTTTTTTACTAGCTTGGATATTATTTCTGCATATCATCGCTGATAAATATTTAAATGATCAGGAGGTTGAAGTGCTAAGTACAAGAAAAATAAAATTAATGCTTTCAACATTCCTGATATTGTCTTTGTTCTTAACGGGTAATGGCGGAACGGTGATGTATGACCTGTTTTCGGGTAAGGCTAAAAGATTTAAAGAACAGCAAACGCAACGCAATGAAATGTTTGTAGAGGCTAAAAGAAGTGGACAGGGTTCAATCGCAGTAGATTTACTCAGAGATAAACCAGAATCAATTTTTGTATTGGATTTAACTGTTGATTCAACACATTGGATAAATTACAGCTATGCCTCATATTACGGATTAAATAGCGTGAAAGGCAAATAATTTCTAACTTAGAATGTTTAAATCCCTTTAACATGGAAACAATTATTACAGAGATCTCCGGCGGTGTATTAGTTATTAAACACAATCGTCCAGATAAATTTCATAGTTATAATCGTGAAATGGCTATGCAGCTGCAAGCTGCATTGGATCAGGCAGCTTCCGATCCTGCTATCCGTGCGGTTTATCTTACTGCCGATGGTAAAGCGTTTTGTGCAGGTCAGGATCTTGCAGAAGCAGTTGACGATAGCGGTCCCGGGATAAAAAAAATTGTAGAAGAACATTATAATCCTATCATAAGAAAAATACGTTTACTTGAGAAGCCTGTAGTATGTGCGGTTAATGGTATAGCTGCCGGTGCTGGTGCTAATATTGCATTGGCGTGTGATATAGTGGTAGCAGGCGCTTCAGCGTCTTTTATTCAGGCATTCAGCAAAATTGGATTGATACCAGATAGTGGCGGAACATTTTATTTACCTCGTCTTGTTGGTTTTCAAAAAGCTACTGCATTGATGATGCTTGGTGATAAAGTTACTGCCATAGAGGCTTTACAAATGGGTATGATCTACAAAGTATTTGATGATGCTTTGTTGCAACAGGAGGGAATGGCATTAGCTAATACTTTAGCTCAAATGCCAACGAAAGCCCTGGGAATAACCAAGCGCTTGTTAAATGAATCCATGTTCAATAACCTCGAAGATCAATTGGAGGCCGAAGGTAAAGGCCAAGTCGAGGCTGCTTCTACCTATGATAATGCAGAAGGCGTAAAAGCTTTTCTGGAAAAACGCAGACCAGTTTTTAAAGGAGAATAATTTTCAATTTTAATGGAATTGTTTTTGATATACAACTTGCTAAAGTCTGTATGTTATGAACCTTTCGTTAAAAATTGATACTGTCGATAATATTTCCCCCGAAGATTTTAAAAGAGACTATTTTATTCCTCAAAAACCTTTGCTTATCAAAGGAGGATTGGTAAAACAATCGCCCGCTTCCGGTAAATGGTCAATTCAGTTTATTAAAGAAATTATGGGCGAACTGGAAGTAGATATCTATGATAACAAAAGTGGGAACAGTAAATATTCGGCTTATACAGAGGGTGATTTGCGGATGAAATTCGCCAATTATGTAGATATAATTACTCAGGATAAGCCTACAGACCTGAGAATGTTTTTGTTTAATGGTTTTAAATATCGCCCCGGTTTAAGAAAAGATTTTCCTTGTCCGTCTTTATTTAAAGGACTTTTAAATAAGGTTGGATTTATGTTTTTTGGCGGCAAAGGAACCACAGTTCGTATGCACCAGGATATGGATATGTCAAACGTATTATTAACACAGTTCGTTGGTCGTAAGCGAGTTGTGCTTTTTGATCCCGTGTACTCTTCATTGTTGTATCGTATGCCTTTCAATACATTTAGTATTGTGAACATGGAAGATCCCGATTTTGAAAAATATCCGGGTCTTAATTATGTAAAAGGGTATGATATAACAATGGAGCCGGGTGATTCATTATTTATGCCAAGTGGTTATTGGCATTACATTACTTACCTGGAAGGAGGCTTTGCGGTGAGTTATAGGAAACTTACTTCGACCATGGCTTCTCGTTTACAGGGCCTGTGTAATTTGACCGTGCTTATGTGGCTGGATAAATTGCTAAGTAAACTTATTCCTGCTAAATGGGCCTCTTACAAAGAATCCCTTGCCGTTGATAGAGCAGAGAGAACCATTACTGATATGGAGAATATTGATAATGTGCTTGCAGCCTATCTTTATCAACGATAAAGGACCTTTATTTTATTCATATTTTTTTCCTTTCACCCATCACTTTGCTTGCTATATTTGTTACTTATACAATAAGCAGGCATGTTCAATAAAAATTCAGTTATAGGTATTGTGGGTTCAGGTGCCATGGGTTCCGGAATTGCACAGGTTGCAGCTGCTGCGGGGCACAAAGTAATTATTTACGATACCAGTAAAGAAGCGCTTGACCGGGCAAAGAATAATTTATCAGCAACATTAAAAAAATTAGTAGAAAAGCAAAAGATAACACAGCAGGTTGCCGATAATATTGTTTCCTCGATTTCTTATGCTACTGATCTATCTGCATTTTCTTCCTGCGCAATTATTATTGAAGCAATTATAGAAGTGTTGGATATAAAACAAAAATTGTTTGCTCAGTTAGAAAACGCTGTTTCGCCAACTTGTGTTTTGGCTAGTAATACATCTTCATTATCTATTGCCAGCATAGCAGCTGAATGTAAAAATTCGGGTAGGGTAGTGGGGATACATTTTTTTAATCCTGCTCCGTTAATGCCATTGGTGGAAATCATTCCTGCCATTACAAGTGATAATAGTATAGTTAAAGCTGCGAAAGAATTGGTTGATAGCTGGGGAAAAGTAACGGTTCTTGCAAAAGATACCCCCGGATTTATTGTCAATCGTGTTGCGCGTACATTTTACGGAGAAAGTATACGCATTTATGAAGAAGGCATTGCAGACTTTGCAACAATAGACTGGGCAATGAAACAGTTCGGAGGATTTAAAATGGGGCCTTTTGAACTAATGGATTTCATTGGTAATGATATTAATTACAAAGTGACCGAAACAGTATGGCAGCAGTTTTTTTACGAGGCACGTTTCAAACCATCCTTAACACAAAAAAGATTGTATGAGGCAAAACGTTTCGGGCGTAAATCCGGCAGGGGATATTATGATTATAGTGAAGGAGCTGTAATGCCCGAACCAAATAAGGATGAACAATTGGGAAAAGAAATTTTTAACCGGGTAATTGTAATGTTGATGAATGAAGCTGTCGATTCTTTGTATTTGCAATTGGCTTCTGCTAAAGATATTGATCTTGCTATGACAAAGGGAGTTAATTATCCGAAAGGGTTATTACAATGGGCAGATGAGTTGGGAGCCGATTGGGTTTACAACAAGTTAAATTTATTGTTTGAAGAATACCGTGAAGAACGTTATAGGCCTTGTGTTTTGTTAAAGCGTATGGCTGCAGGTAAACATAAGTTTTATTAAAGATACCGCTCAAAAATATTTAAAGAACCAAATCTCATGTCTATCGTAACCGAGATATCTGTTGCATATTACGATTCACCTTTAGGTTCACTCGAACTTAAAGCGAGTGACAAAGGAATTGTTTCGGTATTTTTTAAGGGCGATTATAAATCTACTCCAAGTGACAATCCTTTTATAAAAAAATGTGTGGAGCAATTGGATGAATACTTTGCCAAGAAGCGCACAATATTCGATCTGCCATTTGATTTAAACGGGACAACTTTTCAGCGAAATGTCTGGAATGAATTACTTAAAATTCCTTTTGGCCGCACAGTTTCTTATATCCGTATTGCAAGAGCATTGGGCGATGAAGGTACTGTAAGGGCCGTAGGAGCTGCCAATGGAAAAAATAAAATTGCGATCATTATTCCCTGTCACCGTGTTATTGGTGCCGACGGTTCTATAGTAGGTTATGCGGGCGGTATAGATAGAAAACAATGGCTGCTCGATTTTGAAAAAAATATTTCGCAGCCAAAATTATTTTAACCCTTCGACTCCGCTCAAGGTGACAGTTGATTTGTCACATCGAGCTTGTCGAGATGCGAGAACAAAAAATATTATAGCATGGAAAAAACATTAGCCGAAAAAGTAGTAGATAAAATGTATAACAGCGATTGGTTCAGCCAATGGTTGGGTATAGAACGTGTTGAAATAAAACCAGGACGCTGTGTGTTAAAAATGAAAATACGGAAGGAAATGCTCAATGGTTTTGCAATAGCGCATGGTGGTATAACTTACTCACTTGCCGATAGTGCCTTAGCCTTTGCTTCCAATTCACATGGCCGCATGAGTGTTTCTATTGAAACTTCTATATCACATGTGATATCTCTTAAAGAGGGCGATGAAATTACGGCAGTAGCAGAAGAAAAAAGTATCACAAATAAATTGGGCATTTACGATATTAAGATCACTAGCCAGGAAAATAAAGTAGTGGCGCTTTTTAAAGGCACCGTTTACCGCACCAGTAAAGATTGGGATCTAGCGTGATTGCTTGATATACATCTTATCCTTCGGACTCAGAAAAAATTCAAACACCGCATTCTTGTCTTTTATTTTTTTCCAAGAATCAACTTGCAGGTCCATGCAAAGAATTCCACACGTTGGGATATTATCAATAGCAAAATCTTTTATCAGTTGATTAGCAAACTCTGTAAGTCCGGAATTATGACCTATCACAGCGATTGTATTATACCTTTCATCAACTGCTTCAATTTGTTTTAACAAAGTTGCAGGCGAAGCATGGTAAAGCTCCGATATCCATTCGATCTTTGAAAAATCATAATCAATTTCCTTGCAAAAATGTTTTGCGGTTTGCCTGGTGCGTTTGGCCGGGCTGGATAGAATAAGATCAAAATTTATTTTTCTTTCTTTGAGTCGTTGAGCCATGATAGGTGCATCCTTGTTGCCCCTGTCATTCAATACTCTGTCGAAATCATCCATCGCAGGATCATCCCAGCTCGATTTAGCATGACGTATAATGCATAAACGTTTAGTGGTTGACACGGGCTATGCGTTTACAATTTTATCAATAGCCGCAGCCAGCTTACGGTCTCTGTCTGTTATGGTGTTCCCCGCATCATGCGTATTGAGCGATATCTCTACTTTATTATACGTATTGCTCCAATTGGGATGATGGTTCATTTTTTCTGCGATCAAAGCTACCTTTGTCATAAAAGCAAAAGCCTGTATAAAATCCGGAAACTCAAAAGTTCTGGTTATTGAATTGTTTTTTTCTTGCCACATGTATTTTTTATTTATAATTTAAGTCTACAAAAAATCTGCCAATCTATTTTACTCGGTCATGCTTATCCAAATATCGTGTTCTTGTTCGATTAAGCCGATATCAATTCGTTCGGATTCTTTTAGTATATCTTCTCCTTGTTTATAGTCAGAGATTAGTCTGTCATAGACGTTAGTTGCCTTGTATATTCTTCCATAAAAATAGCGAAAGAAAAAGAGGTCATCTAATGTTTTGATGTTCTTTGGAATATTGTTTTGTTGTATTTTTTCCAATGCAGTACATTTACGTAACTCAGGAAAATAGACCCAGTATAAATCAAGGGTATCATTTTTTCTAGCCTCAACAGGGCAAATGCCTATTATTCTTGTTTCGGAAACCAATCGATCATTATCAAAGAAAAAATCTTCTTTTATTTTGTATCCAATTATTTTAATGGATGTGTCTCTCACCATGTTTGAATCTTCTTGAGAAAATACATCATCATTGGCTTTATATTTAGTGAGCTTTTTATTTGCAATATTTTTACTTAAAACATTGAAAAAATAATTGTTCTCAAAAAGAATAGGATTGTCTTTAGGTTCGATCACTCTCCAAAGTCTTTTTGACCAAACTACCATACGTTCGCTTAAAAAAGAATATTGTATGTACCCGTCGGAATTATAAATTAAACTATACGGAGAAATATTTAAAAGTTCTATTGGTTTTTCCTTAGGTATTTTAGGAACTATGCGTTTGACTACAAATGGGTTTTCATATACCCGTTGGGCCCTTAACCTGCCGGTGGAATCCCATGCAGTCCATTTGCCGGAACGACAATTATTCTCAAAATTTCCTTCTGCTTTTTTTTGTCCGTTAGGGTAATAAGAAATATATGATCCATTCAACCTGTTTTGGGTTGTTTCGTAAAAACACTTTACGTTGGCGTCCTGGTATTCCTTTTTCTTTTTTGTTTCTGAAATGAATGAAACAAAAAAGACGGAGAATAAAAATAAAACTAAAAAAAATATTTTTTTCATTTTTTATGAATTGTCCAACGTCTCAAAATTAGTTTTGCTAGATTGGTTTCATCTATTACAGGGCTGTCTTTTACATTTTCCTTAATATATCTAAAAGAGACATTTCTATAACCTTCTCGTTTGCGGTGTGTGTAGGAGAAGCAATTAAGTAGTTTATCGTGCTGATATAAATATGAATTTCCCATAACAACTATTCTATCAATCCACATAAAGTAGTCGTTGGGATCGGCATTTTTGTAATATTCAGGTTCATCAAAATTGTCACCATGATAGAGATTGTAAAAAGTATGGACTTTGTTAAAGTCTATAGGATTATATCCTTGCAGATCCATAAGCCAATCAGAATACTTTTGGTTAAAGTCATTGGGAATTTTATTTGTCTTTAAATAATTATAAGCCGCTAGCCATTCAATTGCCAGGGGAAGCCGATAAATGAATGTAATACTATCCTTAGGGTTATCTTTTAGGGTTTTCCATTTGCAGAATTCCATAGCATTTTCAAAGGAAATACCAAGGGCAGGGTAACTTTCGTATGATTTGTCTGTCATGTATTTTTTATACGTTTCTACAGATGTCATTGTAGAATCTGGTAAGGGACTGCGATAAAAAAAGGGGAAAGTGGTGTCTCTTTTGTAGTTTGCTAAAAAGTCTTTGTATTCTCCAAGCGTGACAAATTTACTTATTTGAAACTCTTTTGTTTCCATTTTAGAGCTTGTTCGGGATTCATCTCCAATCAATTGGTATGGATATATTGTTTGAGCCGAAATTTTTATCAAATTTTCTTTAGAACTAATAACTGTATAGCTTGATAAAATACAAATAAGTATAAAGGAAAAAAGTAATAAAATATTTTGTCGTTTCACCTTGTTCTTATTTGATAATAAGTTGTATTAAACTAAAAATAGAATAATTATATATGGGAAGCAACAGTTGAATTGCTATATTTTTTTAAAAAAATTCAAAAAACACTTGACTCTTACCCTGCGTGGCTAACGGAAAGCCAAATCCTGAATACGCATTATTTATGAGCAAAGCAATGAAGTTTTTTGCTGATACTCAGCTTAGCTAGAGTTTTCTTAATTGCCTATTGATTACTGTTTACTGCATACTGTCACAAATTGCTTACTGCGCTCTATCTACTGCTTGCTGTCACAAATTGCCTACTGTTATATTGCGTACTGCCTATTGAATTTAAAATATCCAAAACAAAACGGGAGTTTTTTCATCCTTTATTATCGGGTCTATTTTCAGGAACATATCATTTGATATGCAGGGGCAACCCCATCCTTCGGGAGAACCAGAAGGATACACTTCATCATTACTTACCATATCCCATGAATGAAAAACGATTTCGCGTTTTACCGAATTGTTATTCGTTGGTTCAAGGCCATGCATTGCATAATTAATATTTACTCCCCAATTACTATAGCCGCGCTTACCTAATTTGTATTTTCCTTTTGAGCTACAATGGCTGTCGGGCACATTACTGAATTTAACATTTTCTTTACTTTGATCTGAGCTCCAGCTATTGGCGCAGCAGCCATGACTGCATAAACCTGATAATACAATGCTGTCCTTTTTAAAATCCCATACAAATAATCTCTTTTTACCCGAGTGCAGACTCATGTCTACGAGGATGCAATAGCTGGTATTAAGTCCGTTTGCTTTATTGTATTTGAGCGCTTCTTTTGCTTTTGCTGCAATATCGACACCTGCTTTTGCGGGTGGAGTATTACATTCCAATTGAAATAAAAGGAGGATAAATATTGGGCGTTTCATCAAATAAAATTTCAATTTATAAAGGAACTGATAACCATCAACTAACAACCAACCAACGATCAACCAATAACAACTACTTCTTATGATACTTGTTAAATACTAGTTTATTCTCAAACGGATCCGACACCTGCATTATTGTGGCATTCCATGGAGCTTCTTCCAATCCGGGCTTATTGTATTTGTATTTTTTTGCTAAGAGTTTCTTGTGAAGGGCTTTTATTTCATTATAATGAATAAAAACTTTTGATCCCGGAGTGCAATCTCCATAATGCTCGCTTAAATGGAGAGTAATATGCTCCTTTGAAATTTGTGTATATAATGGTGTTTTCCCTCCACCGTCTTTCCAATCGGTTTTAAATCCTAACCATTTTATGTAAAATTCATTGGCCTTTTTTACATCGAATATTCTTAATACGGGTATCACTTTTGTATCCATAGCTTTATTTTATAATGTTGTTAAAGATATTAATGAATGAGATTAATCTCAATTTATTAATCTATCCTCAGTTACATGTTTGTTTATAATTAAGAGCAGGAGGGAGGAGACTTATTTTTTCTCGTAAACAGTAGTCAGGTTTTTTTCAAAGGCAGGGAATGCCACCGTGATGAACCAATCCTCTTTGAAGTTTAGTAATTTTTTAGCTGCATTTTCCATAAACTTCATATGTCCTGCAGTTTGATCATTAATTGAAAAATGTGTGTCTTTAAAAAGCACTTCAATAACAATGCAATCGACAGATTGCAGATCAACTTTATAAGTACGTATCAGGGTTATTTCCTCCCATAAAATTTTTGTTTTTACATTTTCAATGTCAATAGTAAATCCGGTTTCTTCATAGGAAAAAATTCCGTCCAGGTACATACGTTGATCTTCCTGTGGTATAGCCTGAACTTTGTCTAACAGATCTATAAGATTAAAACTATCCGAAAACCATATTCTTGGATGCTCATATAATATTGCTGTGCCAATAAAAACAATATAACTTATGATGAGCATTGGCAATCCTTTTCTAAGATTCATATCTCCGAAAATTGTAGCAACTCCGAGGAAAATAAATATGGAGGCAATACTGAAAATGAACAGGCAGTTGAAAGATGAGAAGGGTAGACGTATCAGCCTTTGTTTAAAAGGAACTTTGTCCAGCGACGCGAATTGAGAATGTTTATCTAAAAGACCATACCCCAGCCAGCTTGCCGGAAATAAAAAAATGACGAGGAGTGCAATGTTCTGATCAAATCGTACATTTCCACTTATCAGCAAGTCAACAATAGCTATCCCCGTTATCGCAAGGAAGGGGAGAATTATTATGGTGGCTAAAGACCTTGAAAAGGGGAAGTTCATGTATTAAGACTTAACCTTTTGTATTATCCATTTTCCCTCTTGGTTGAGTTGAAAATATGGATAATGTCTGGGCGGGTGAAACGTAATCATCCCTAAAATTAGTAAAATTATGTTTTACTCGGAAGTTCTATCTTTTCTACCATAGAGAAAGTAATAGGGTTGTTCCCGGTGTTAAGTAGATTTTTGTTTATTTGAACCAACAATATTTATCCATCGAGTCTCGAGTTTTTAATATAATATATTCCCCATCATAACCATCGAATTCTTCATTCAAATTATTCCAATCTATCTCTTTGTCCGGGTTATAACAAGAAAGATTAAATACTTTGTCGGCAATTAGCTCTCCTGAGTTATCGTTATATATTTTACAAGCCATTGTGCCAGCCTGTTTGTTAATACTGTCAATTAAGAACCAGCTTCCTCCATCACTATCTCCGATCCAAAAAGCTGATTCGGGAATTCCTTTAACTCGTTGCGGTTGGTTACTGCAGCTATAAAATAAAAATGTTAGTGCAGAAATTATAAATAGCCTTTTCATTTACGTCAACATTCCGCCGCAAATAGATATTACCTGTCCTGTAATATAACCAGACAGGTCCGATCCAAGGAACATAGCAAGGTTAGCTACATCTTCAGCAGTTCCGCCGCGTTTTAACGGAATACTTTGTTTCCATTGTTCAACTACTTTAGGGTCTAACGCTGCAGTCATTTCGGTTTCAATAAAACCCGGGGCAATAGCGTTGCAACGGATATTGCGTGAGCCTAATTCCAACGCAACAGATTTTGTAAAGCCTATTATACCAGCTTTACTTGCGGAATAATTTGTTTGTCCGGCATTGCCTTTGACACCAACAACAGAACTCATATTTACAATAGAACCTTTACGCTGCTTTAACATTGGGCGTTGTATGGCTTTTGTTAAGTTAAATATAGATTTAAGATTGGCATTCATCACTTCATCCCATTGCTGTTCTGTCATGCGCATCAATAAATTATCGCGTGTAATACCTGCGTTATTTATTAATATATCCACAGTTCCGAAATCTGTAACAACATTATTCACTAATTCTTCAGCAGCTTTAAAGTCGGCTGCATCTGAACGATAGCCTTTTGCTTTTATTCCGAGAGCAGCTAATTCGTTTTCTAATGCCTGTCCTTTTTCTACAGATGATAAATAGGTGAAGGCAATATTGGCTCCGTGTTTTGCAAAAGTTTCTGCAATGCCTTTTCCAATGCCTCTTGATGCTCCTGTTATAATAGCTGTTTTTCCTTCGAGTAATTTCATCTGTATTTTTTATAGGTTATTAATGGTCAGGTGGAACTCGCATGTCCTTGTATAAAATTACCTTAAGGCGCATACTCGTTTCATAATGTTGATTTTGCGTTATTCAAATATAATATAATTCGGGTATGTTATTTCATTGGTGTATCATAAAAATATTGTTAGCAATAATTCACGTCCAGGGGGCGAAGTTCGCAGAGAAAAACAAAGGAGCTAAGTTGATGGCAGGGCAGAATTTTATTTGCTTGGAGTGCGTAAGCCATGACAAAACGCGATGCCCGAGGTGCCTGTGAGTAAGCAATCGTTTTGTCTTGACTTTTTGCTCGACAGATAACTCGCTCAAAAGTCCGCTGGACTTTTGCCGCTTTTTTGGTTCAAGCAAAAAAGTAAGAATAAATATTAAGTACTAGAAATTAAAAATACGGCTGGTCTTTTATTAATATCAATTTTCACTTTTTTCCACTCACTAACGCAGCAGGTATAAACATATTCCGTTTCAAGAGTCAAATCACAAGCTATGCACAACTGTGTATTACCCTGGCAGGCACTTAAAATATCTTCCAGCACTTGCTGGTTACGGTACGGTGTTTCAATAAAAATTTGTGTCTGGTTTTTTTGACGGGAAGTATTTTCCAGCTCTCTTAATTTTTGTACTCTTTCGCTTTTCCCTTTTGGTAAATAGCCATGAAAGGTAAATTGTTGTCCTGTAAAGCCCGAAGCTATTAATGCTAATAGGATAGAGGAGGGGCCCGTAAGCGGTACCACTCTTATGTTTGCAACATGCGCAGCTTGTACAATATTAAAACCAGGGTCTGCAATAACGGGGCAACCTGCTTCGGAAATAATACCAATATTTTTTCCTTTTTTTGCTGAGTCTAAATAGTCTTTTGTTTCAATGGCTTTGGTATGTTCATTTAGCTCATGAAAAACCAATTCATCTATACTTTTTTTTATTCCTGCTTTTTTCAGGAATCTTCTGGCAGAGCGAATCTCTTCAACAATGTATTCATCAATAGTATTGATAACTGTTTTTACCAATGGAGGAATAACATTATCCACGTCTCCATCGCCAAGTGTGTTGGGAATTAAATAAAGGGTTCCTTTGGTATTGCTCATGCTTTTACTTGTTCAATGCCATCTACAATTACATCACAGGCCTTATCCAATAGCATAAATACATTCTCAAAACCCTGCTCACCTCCAAAGTATGGGTCGGGTACGGACATATTTGTATCTGGATAAACACGGTTCAATATCATTTCTACTTTTTGTTTGTCGGAATGGTCGCGGGCCAATTCAATTACATCATTGTAATTGGAAGTATCCATTACAAAGATCCTGTCGAAATCATCAAAGTCTCTTTTGCTGAATTGTCGTGCTTTTAGTTTTGAAATATCAACTCCATGTAATTTTGCATTTTGTGCAGAGCGTTTATCGGGACCTTCGCCGGTATGGTAATTGGATGTACCTGCGCTATCGACAACAATGTGGTTTAGTCCTTTTTGTTCAAGCTTGTGCCTGAGTATTCCTTCTGCAAGTGGCGACCTGCAGATATTTCCAAGACATACCATTAATATTTTGTTCATTTTTTGATCAACTATTAAATGCTAAAAATATTTTTCTAAAGTCCACTCAAGCATCTCGACAGGCTCGATGTGACCCGTGCGGAGAGGTCAGTTCGAGCTTGTCGAGAACATAGGGCAGCTTACAATATTATAAAATTGTTCATTTTCTAAAGATAGTAGTTATCGTAATAAATCAAAACACTGTTATTTCTCGCAGAGGCGCAGAGATCGCATAGCGATCAATAAAAACAAAAAAGGGAACCGTTTTCGGGTCCCCTTTTATAAAGTGTCATACTTTAATTATTGTATGCTGATTTTCTTTTCAAGTTCCTCGATATAACTTCTGAAGCGTTTATCGGTATCCATTAAGTTATTCACTGTACGGCAGGCGTGCAATACTGTTGCGTGATCTTTGCCTCCGCAGTGTAGACCAATAGTTGCCAAAGATGATTTGGTCATGCTCTTAGCAAAATACATTGCTATTTGACGAGCCTGTACAACTTCTCTTTTTCTTGTTTTTGATTTTAACAATTCGATAGGAAGATCGAAATAATCGCAAACTACTTTTTGGATATAATCTATAGAAACTTCTCTTGCCGTATTCTTCACGAACTTATCGATCATTTGTTTGGCAAGCTCAAGTGTAATTGCTTTTTTGTTCAATGAAGACTGCGCTAACAATGATATCAATGCGCCTTCTAATTCTCTTACGTTAGTAGTAATGCTGTATGCAAGGTATTCAACTACTTCTTTTGGAAGTTCAATTCCATCTGCATAAACTTTTTTCTCAAGTATCGCTATTCTTGTTTCTAGACCCGGTACTTGTAGGTCGGCAGACAAGCCCCATTTAAAACGGGATAATAAGCGTTGTTCCATTCCCTGCATTTCAACAGGAGCTTTATCAGCTGTCAATACCAATTGTTTTCCATTTTGGTGAAGGTGGTTAAACACGTGGAAGAATACATCCTGCGTTTTGTCCTTGCCAGCGAAAAATTGTACATCATCTATGATCAACACATCTATCATTTGATAGAAGTGAATAAAATCGTTTTGGTTATTGTTTCTTACCGAATCAATAAACTGGTGCGTAAATTTCTCTGAAGAAACATACAATACTGTTTTGTTGGGAAAATTATTTTTTATCTGGATACCAATAGCTTGTGCAAGGTGAGTCTTACCTAAGCCAACACCACCATAGATTAAAAGCGGATTAAAAGCAGTTCCTCCCGGTTTGTTCGCAACAGCGAAACCTGCAGAGCGTGCAAGGCGATTACAATCACCTTCAATAAAATTTTCGAAAGAGTAGTTTGCGTTAAGTTGAGATTCAACACTTACCTTTTTTAATCCTGGAATGATAAATGGATTTCTTATGGTATTATTTCCAAGGTCGATAGGCATTGATACAGAAGGATTTTTTAATTCCTTGCGGTTTGTAGTAGGTTGCTTAACTGTATAAGGTTTTGTTCCTCCGAAAGAGTTCTCCATTACAATGCTGTACTCAAGGCGTCCTTCAGAACCTAATTCTTTTTTCACTGTCTTCTTTAAAAGTGTGATGTAGTGTTCTTCCAGCCATTCATAAAAAAACTGGCTTGGCACCTGGATGGTCAACACACTTCCACCTAACTTAACAGGTTTAATTGGTTCGAACCATGTTTTGAAACTTTGTGAGCTAACATTATCTTTAATTACCTCGAGGCAATTCTCCCAAATTTTAACATGTGATTTCTCCATTCGTACTTATTCGGTATTTATAAATGTAAAAACTTATATATTTTTTCTTAACAGCGTTCAAAAATAGAAATTTATTCCACTTAACAAACAAATTAATTTTAAAAAAATTTTAGGTTAGTACTTGACTTTCTAGTTTTTTCTACTCTAAGAGTGAAAACATTTTTTTTGTCCATTTTGCCAATGAAAAACCGAATGAATATAAAAAATATTTTTTTGCTGTTTATTTTTGTGTCCTTCTGTATCCCTTAACCCGCGCCATTTTCAGCAGGAGCTTGAAGTTACGATTAAAATGGATATGAGTCAATTTTATTTTAAAAATTATGTTGCATCATATAATCTGTAAAATAAACTTTTGTACTTTAGAAAAATGTTTACAGCCGAAACACAGATAAGGGTCCGTTATGCGGAGACAGATAAAATGGGTTACGTGTACTACGGCAACTATGCACAATATTATGAAGTAGGTAGGGTGGAAGCATTGCGTACACTTGGCTTAAGTTATAAAACGATGGAAGATGATGGAGTGATGCTCCCCGTTTTTAATTTTGAGATCCAATATTTTAAGCCCGCATTTTATGATGACCTGCTGACCATCAAAACTTCGATCATAGAAATTCCAAAAGCACGGATAATTTTTGAGTACGAAACATATAACGAAAAGGGTGAGCAGTTGAATAAAGGCAAAACCACTTTGGTGTTTATTGATGCTGCAACAAATAAGCCGCGACCCGCTCCGGCATATATCCGGGAAAAACTTAAGCAATATTTTCCTGCTGCATAAAAGTGTTTTCGATCGTATATTATCACCCTTTTTTTGCCCCTTAAATAATTGAGAAAACCCTTTCTTTTTTCGTAAATAATGCTATATTTGTAATGATACCCCAATAGGTAATTTGTATATGGATCATAAAGGCACAGTTTGGACCAAAGAGGAGTTGTTAAGTGTATATAATATGCCTTTACTCGACCTTATATATAAGGCAGCAAATGTTCACAGAGAGAACCATGATCCTAATGAGGTTCAGGTAAGTTCACTTATCTCTATTAAAACCGGCGGTTGTCCTGAAGATTGTGGGTATTGTCCGCAGGCAGCACGTTACCATACCGATATCGATGTACATAAATTAATGCAGGTTGAAGATGTTGTTTCTGTAGCTCGTAAAGCGAAGGAAGCAGGCGCATCGCGTTTATGTATGGGCGCTGCATGGAGAGAGGTACGCGACAATAAAGATTTTGATAAAGTGGTGGAGATGGTGAAAGAGGTAAATAACCTCGAGATGGAAGTTTGCTGTACGCTGGGAATGTTAAATGAAAATCAGGCGAAACGTCTTGCCGAAGCAGGCTTGTTTGCTTACAATCATAATTTAGATACTTCAGAAAAAAATTATTCCAATATTATTTCTACACGTACATATAATGATAGATTAAGTACTATTAATAATGTGCGTAAAGCAGGCGTCACTGTTTGCTCAGGTGGTATTATAGGTATGGGTGAAACAACAGAGGATAGAATTGAAATGTTACTTACACTTTCTTCTCTCGATCCTCAGCCGGAATCTGTTCCTATCAATGCATTGGTTGCAGTAGAGGGTACACCATTGGAAAAACAACAACCTGTTCCTATCTGGGATATGGTAAGAATGATAGCTACCACACGAATTGTAATCCCGAAAACTGTTGTGCGCTTATCTGCAGGTAGAACTGCAATGAGCAAAGAAGGACAAGCACTTTGTTTTATGGCAGGAGCGAATTCAATTTTTGCAGGAGATAAATTACTGACAACACCTAACCCTTCCTTTGATGATGACATGGAGTTGTTTAATATACTTGGCTTAAAACCAAGAGAAGCATTTAAAGATCAGAAGAAAGCCGTTAAGGAGTTGGTTAAAAATTTTTAAAAAAAATTAATTTGAAAAAGATTCTATCTCTGAGTGCCGCTCTGTTAATGGTAGTTACTGTTATCGCACAAAGTTCAAGAAAAGAAGCAGCTTTAAAAAAATATTTCGCAACAGTTAGTTATGGAGTAGGTTCGGCTACTTGGTATTCCGATATCAAAAACTCTATACTCTATGATAAATCTGGTACCATCCTTAAATCTGGCAATCTTAAATTCACTGCAAAAAATCCAAGCTCTGCATGGAACTTCCAGGTATCTTTTCCTGTAAGGAATATAAGGTTGGGAATGGGAATTAGCTTTGAAGAGTTTTACCTGGATAAAATTATATTAAAATCGGGTAATGCCGGTGATGGAAATTTTATTTTATTTGATGAGAGTTTCCGCTTTGATAAATTTTATGCAGCGGTAGAAGTGCCCTTCGCCCCCGAGTCTACAAAAAATTATTCATTTTCCGCTACAGGTAATCTTGGTTATTATAATTATACAGGCATTGAGCGTTTTAACTTTTTTGGGGAAGAGCCATTAGCCAGGATGTATTTGGCTAATGTAGGTTTGCTGGCAGATTATAAAATATTTAAACACACCTACTTTTTTATAAACCCTAATTTCGAATTCAAATATTTTCAAAATAACAGGTTCGAAAGTCCGAGCGATATCAATCATAAAATACTTACCTATTCTATCGCGGCAGGTATAAGAGTTGATGTTTCTAAAGAGTAAAGCATGAAGTTATATGATAATGATACTACTGCTGTAACGGGCATGGCTTCGCTTTTGAACAAGCGTAAGGAGTCAGGTCTATATCGTGAGTTGAAAAACTACTCGGGGCTAATCGACTTTTGTTCCAATGACTACCTGGGACTTTCACGTTCTGAAAGACTCGCAGAGGCCACCACAAGGCTATTGACGGCATATAATGATGAGCGGATCAATGGATCCACGGGTTCAAGGTTACTATCCGGAAATAATTCATTGGTACTGCAGCTTGAAAAAATCGTAGCCGAATATCACAACGCAGAAGCTGCATTGATATTTAACTCCGGTTATGATGCTAATCTCGGATTTTTCTCTTGTGTTCCGCAGGAAGGCGATACAGTAATATATGATGAATTGATTCATGCTTCTGTACACGATGGAATAAGGCTGGGGAAGGCGCAATCGTTTATGTTCAGGCACAATAATCTGGAGCATTTAAAAGAAAGGTTGGATGTATCAAAAGGAGAAGTATATGTGGTGGTGGAATCGGTTTACTCTATGGATGGAGATAAATCGCCTTTAAAAGAGATCGCCGCTTTATGTAAAAATTACAATGCAAAATTAGTGGTTGATGAAGCGCATGCAACCGGAATATATGGAGATAAGGGAGAGGGTTTGGTGGTAGAATTGAAATTAGAAAAAGAAATTTTTACACGCATACATACTTTTGGAAAAGCAATGGGATGTCATGGCGCCGCAATTTTAGGGAGTAATACACTTCGTGATTTTTTAATTAATTATTCTCGTTCGTTTATTTATAGTACCTCCCTGCCGCCTCACAGTGTGGCATCAGTCATGGCGGCATATGAATTGTTGCCGGCAATGAACGCTGAAAGGAATAGCATCAGAGAATTGATTACACTTTTTCGTGATCAATTAAGTAGTAACAATTCATTTACTTCTATACAAAGCGAAAGTCCTATTCAATGCATCATTGTTTCGGGTAATGATAACGTTAGAGATTTTTCTCAGCAAATAATTAACAACGGATTTGATGTAAGGCCCGTTTTTAGCCCAACCGTACCAAAGGGAAAAGAAAGAATAAGGATTTGTCTGCATTCGTTTAATACGGCTCAGGAGGTAGAAAATTTATTTAAGACAATCAGAAGTTCAGGTAACCACGTCATCTCGACAGGCTCGATGTGACCTTCGTATGTAGGTCAGTTCGAGCTTGTCGAGAATCGTGTGTGAGAAAAAGATAATTGTAAAAAGTATGCAAAAAACGAGAAAAATATTTGTTGCAGGTATAGGAACAGATGTCGGGAAAACTGTAGTATCAGCCATCCTTACGGAGGCACTCAAAGCCGATTACTGGAAACCTGTACAGACAGGAAGTTTTTTTGCTACTGATGCGACAAAAGTAAAATCATTAATTTCAAATCCTGTTTCCGAATTTCTTCCTGAGGCATACAATCTTCATCAATACATGTCGCCGCACGCCGCCGCTGAGCTGGAAGGCGTAAAAATAAATTTAAATGATATAAGATTGCCCGAGAGTAAAAATGAAAATATGATCATTGAAGGAGCCGGTGGATTGATGGTGCCATTGAACAATAATGAATTTGTTATTGATATGATCAATAAATTTGATGCTGAAGTTATTTTGGTTTGCCAGAATTATTTAGGAAGTATTAATCACTCCTTACTCTCCATTGATGCCTTGAAACAAAGGGGCTGTAAAATTCTTGGTCTTGTATTTAACGGCTCTCCACACGAATTGTCTGAGAATATAATTTTAAAGTATAGTGGACTTAAAAGACTATTATGGGTGGTGAAGGAAAAAGAACTTACCAAAGAAATCATTCTTAAATATGCTGATCAGATTAGACCGAATTTGTAATGAAAAATTCATTTTTGAGACGCTATATAATCTTCCTTGTTTTTATTTGTTTAATTTTTTCTTGTGGAACAAATGAGAATACGGAAAATAAAAATGCAAAAGAAGTTGTAAGCGACACAATTGTTCCATTTCATGGTTTTTGGGCATCTGAAAAGTATATCAATACCTTAATGAAAACTAAATCTCCGCGGCAATCTCAAGATGATGGAGAATTTTGGGTTATCCCGAAACTATATTTGGACAGAGCATATCCATGTGTCTATCACGAGGGCGGCCCTGATTATCACGTAATAAAAAATGGTAATTCTTATTTCCTTAGATCTAGTTACGACTCTATACAAATAGTTTTTATTGATGATGGTAGAAAAATAAAAATAGGTGATTGGCTATATATAAAGACAAAGGAAAATGTTGGAGTTCCTGAGGATTTGTTATTTAAAGGAAGTTATAAATTCATTGATAAGTCAGTTGTTTTCAATGCCGATGGTACTGTTAAGGGATTAGACAGTATTAATTTCTTTTCTGTGCAAAATGATTATATAGGGCCTGGCATGGGTGATGTTGATATTGTTTATTTAGGTAAAACAAAAGAAGAAGATTTAACGCACTGTTTCCAATTTCAGGCTGATACATTGTTCATATACAATATTCAATGTTTGGAAGAAGATGATCGGGGAACGTGTCTGGATATTCAAAAAGGAGATTTAAAATATAAGCTGGTAAAAGACAATTGATTTGTGAAAGGTAAAAAGAAATCATTCTTAAATGCGGGATCAGATAAGCCGGAATTTGCAGGGAAAATTTTCAAAAGGTTTTGTGTTAAGGATTGCTTGTTCTAAGGATTATATCACTCCTACGGAGTTTCTATATGTGGCGATTATTTATTTTCTACCAAGATTTCGCTCCTACGGAGCTTATACAATTTATAAATACAAAATATGCCAAAGTTTCAATTTCCTTTTGGAGAGAGACTAAGTGTCGGGCGAAAAAAGAAAGGCTGTTTGTATTTGTAAATGGTATTATTAAATAGTCCCAGCGGGACGACATGTCGGTAGAAAAGATTACAACAAAACACAAGCCCCATCCCGAAGGGATGCTCTTCGCATAGGGGCGAAATAGAAATTAATTTCACGAAATTGTTGCTGATAAATTTTTATTACCTCGGATATTCTACTCTCACGTGATAAATGTTCATAATCATTTTCTTTAATATTTTCCGTGCCTTTGTAATATCTCTAAATGTGATATCAGCATTTACGAATTGACCCTGCTCTATCTGGCGGTCAATAATGTTATCGACAAGTTTACTAATGCTTTCTTCGTCGTACTTCTTTAAACTTCTTGATGCTGCTTCAACAGAATCAGCCATCATCAACACAGCCGTTTCTTTTGAAAATGGAATTGGTCCGGGATACTGGAACTGCTCCATACTTATCTTCTCATCAGGAAAAGAATTTTTGAATGAGCGATAAAAATACCAAGTCATGGTGGTGCCATGATGCGTTCTTATAAAATCAATTACTTGCTCAGGCAGTTTGTATTTTTTTGCGAGTTCAACACCTTTAATAACGTGGCTTATGATAATAGAAGCGCTTTCTTCATAGCCGAGTTCATCGTGCGGGTTAATACCGCTGCGCTGATTCTCTATAAAAAAGGAAGGCATATCTATCTTTCCAATATCATGATACAATGCTCCAGTCCGCACGAGTAGGGCATTTCCGCCGATCTGGTATGTAACTTCTTCGGCAAGATTTACAACTTGTAATGAATGCTGAAATGTCCCCGGAGCTTTTAATGATAACTCTCTTAGCAATGGAGAATTCATATCGCACAACTCGAATAAAGAAACATCTGAAAGAAAACCAAAAAGTTTTTCGAAAATAAAAATTAAAGGATAAGTAAAAAGCGTTAACAATGCGCTGCTGCCAAACCAAACAAAATCCAACCAGTTCATTCCGTCAATGCCGCCTTCCTGCATTAAGTTAACACCTATGTATGACAAGCTGTAAACAAGAAATATCAATGCTGAGGCGAGAAATATCTGGGAGCGTTTCCTGGTACTTACTATACTGAAAATAGAAACGATGCCGGCGATCATTTGAATGAGCACAAACTCATACCTGTCGTGCGAAAAGAAAGAGAGTATAAGTACGTTAACGAGGTGCGTGAACAACGCTACCCTTGTATCATAGAAGGTTCTGATGATAACTGGAAGCATACAAAATGGTAATGCGTAAATACTAACGATCTCAAAGCTTAGAAAAAATGAAGTGGATAATACCACAAATACAATGAGAAAAAATATAAAAGTGAATTTTGTGTTGTCGCTGTAAATGTCTTTCCTAAAAAGCAGGAGGAAAGAAACCAAAATGAAAAGAGTAATAGAAACAATAATGATCTGGCCTATCAATATAAGCCAAAAACTACTGTCGCCTCTTGATTGGCTCTCAAACTCTCCTTTTAAAGAACTTAACACCTGGTACTTATTTGCATCGACAACCTCTCCTTTGTTGACGATGAGTTCTAGTTTTTGTACAAAACCATAAGTTGTAGATATATTATCAAGCGACTGCTTTAGGAAATTGTTGGTCGTGGATTTATCATATTTTACATTATAGGTAAGTGCGTTTTCCAGCATTTGCAATAAGATAGATTCGTCGATCCCTTTTGCATCCTCCACTTTTTTCTTTACATAATCGTATGCTTGCTGTAATGTGAAAAAAGAATTCACCTTTCTCTCTTCTTCAATATTGTTATTCAATATCCAAATGGTGCCGTCGTTAATATCGCCTGACACTTCATCGCTTACAGATATTATCCCCTTGCTATATACCGAATCAATTAATTCCTCGCCGGCTTTTTTTGTTTTTTCGTAGCGCTCTATTTTTCTTGCTTCGACATTAAATGTTTTTTTTAGAAAACCGCGTTTCACAGAATCGTTCCTCAGTTCTTCCCTTTTAATAATACCATCTATTTCGGTGTTGAATTTATTGAGTACGGTATTTTTAACATCTGCATTGTAGGCAAAGTATACCTTTGCTTCCTTCTTTACTTCTGCTCTTTCCCTGATCAACTGTTCTTCTGATTTACGAATAGAAAAATCAAAAGGTGCTGTTAGGTTTTCGTAATGCCAGGGCTTTCCTTTTAGGCTTTTTATCTCGTACTTAAATTTTACCTCTTTAGGAAGGGTATATACAATGGCGGCAATGCTGAAAAGCACAACAACGATGCTGTATATTTGTGAATGACGATCGCGAATATAGGTAATCAGCTTTTTCACAGTGACTAAATTACCATTATTTATGGTTTTTATAACAAGCTATTTCAAAAATCATTTTTATAAGAATTAATGTGGTTTTCATTTTATCTCTAATGAGTTCTTTGATACGGTGCGATGGCTCGAAAATCCGCCGTGCTCGGGTCCACTTGTGCGTATACGGATCGTCCCGATATCTATCGGGATTGACTTTTACCTGCCGAATATCTCGCTCAAAAGTCCACTGGACTTTTGCCGCTTTTTTGGTTCAAGCAAAAAAGTAAGAAGAAAACAATTCCAAAATGATTTTCGTTTGCTACAATGTCATTTGTAAAAGGATCTCCATTCAAAGACTAAATAATAAAAAAATGTCAAAATTTAGTATGCTCACGAACTAATCCGTAAATTTGATAAACATCTAAAAAGCAGTTTATGCAAGAAGTATATATCGTTTCAGCAGTAAGAACCCCGATCGGGAGTTTTAACGGAAGCCTATCCTCAATACCAGCAGGAAAATTAGGAGCAATAGCTATTAAAGGAGCAATAGGTAAAGCTGGTATAAAGGGCGAAGAAATAACAGAAGTATATATGGGTAATGTATTACAGGCTAATATCGGACAGGCACCGGCAAGGCAGGCTGCAATATTCGCGGGCCTTCCAAACACTGTACATTGCACAACTATAAATAAAGTTTGTGCGTCGGGTATGAAATCGATCATGCTGGCAGCGCAAAGTATTATGCTGGGCGATAATGAAGTTGTTGTGGCAGGAGGAATGGAAAATATGTCACAGGTACCTTATTACTTGGACAATGCGCGAACTGGTTATAAATTAGGAAACGGAACTGTCATTGACGGATTGGTAAAAGACGGCTTGACTGATGTATATAACAATTATCACATGGGTAATGCCGCGGAACTTTGTGCTAAGGAATGTAAAATATCGCGTGAAGATCAGGATGCATTTGCAATAGAATCATACAAACGTTCGGCAGCAGCATGGGCAGTAGGAAAATTTACGAATGAAGTTGTATCGGTTGAAATTCCGCAGCGTAAAGGAGATCCAATTGTTTTTAAAGAAGACGAAGAGTATAAAAGTGTAAAGTTTGATAAGATACCAGAATTAAAACCCGTATTTCAAAAAGACGGAACAGTAACAGCTGCAAACGCTTCTACATTAAATGATGGAGCAGCAGCGCTTGTATTGATGAGCAAAGCAAAAGCAGACAAATTAGGGATAAAGCCATTGGCAATTATAAGAGGATACGCTGATGCAGAACAAGCTCCGGAATGGTTTACTACTGCGCCTTCCAAAGCATTGCCAAGAGCTGTTGCAAAGGCGGGTTTGAAAATGGAAGACATAAATTTTTTCGAAATAAATGAGGCCTTCTCTGTAGTGTCAATCGCAAATAACAGAGAAATGAAGCTGGATGCTTCTAAAGTAAACGTAAACGGAGGGGCAGTATCTCTTGGTCACCCGCTGGGCGCATCAGGTGCACGTGTAGTCGTAACACTTATCAATGTGCTTAAACAAAACAACGCAAAATATGGTGCTGCCGGAATTTGTAATGGTGGCGGCGGCGCGAGCGCATTGGTGATCGAGAATGTAATGTGATCTTTTAAGAGTAATTAAAAGCATTATACTCTAAACAATCCGTGGAAAGTACTAGTATTACCTTGTTTTGTGCTATTCTATTTGAGGCATCCAACTTATCTTCGTTAAATATTAAATCCGTATGGATTACGAATTTTTTAACTATAAACTTTTAAAAACAAATGAGAACAATATTTACATTTCTATTTTTCTGTTTTACAATAGCCGCTGCTTTTTCACAGAGTAAAACCCTGCCATACTATACAGGGTTTGATTCATCAACCGAACAGGCAGGCTGGAGCCAGTATAGAACGGGATTTTTAAGTACGTATGACTGGGGTTATGGTGGATTGGCTTTTTCAGCACCTACTTGCGTATCGCATGATTATAATGTGGGTGGTAATTCTACAGATACTATAATTGACTGGTTTGTTTCGCCACCCTTAAATTTTACTTCGGCGGGCACCATATCTCTAAAAGTAAATACCGGTGGGTTTAGTACTCCATTCAATGACGGTTTTGAGATTTTATATGGCACCGATAAAGAGCAAGATCCTTCCATTGGAACTTTTACTGTTATTGGCAATCTCTCTCTTATTTCACCGCAAAATCAATGGATAGATACAACCATTAATATTCCATACGTTTCTGATAGTGGTTATATCGCTTTAAAATACAAAACCATTGGCGCTTCCTGGAGCACTTACAAATTCGACAATATTACAATAGGAACACCTCTTTCAGTAAAAGAAAATAATTTAAAAGAAAACAAAATTAAAATTGCTCCTAACCCATTTAGTTTTTCCTCGACTATTTTTATTGCCGACGAATTTTTAAAATCGCCTTTGGAAATAGTGATGTATGATATACAGGGTAGGGAAGTAAGAAGAATGAGCAACCCGGGAAGTAAAACAATTCAGTTAAGCAGGGATGGGTTGCCTGCCGGAGTTTATTTTATTAAAACGATAATTGATGGCAGCATCAAAGCAGCAAATAAGTTAATAGTTACGGACTAAGGTATAAGGCACCCTTGCTATAAGGCCAACAAAATTGTAGCTTTGGCCTGTCTCATGTTCGGAATTTGCCTTTTAAGTATTGTCCCCTGTCGCAAAGAGCCTTCGCATAAAAGCGAAATGGTTACTCAATTATTATTCGGCGAGCATTTCACTATTATTGGAGAGGAAAAGGATTGGTATCATATTTCTGTCGCGTTCGATAAATACGATTGCTGGGTGCATAAAAAACAAAGTTTCCTTATCGATGGAAATTTAAATATGGAATTAAATATTCCTCAGCCATTATCTACGGAAATGGTGCACCCGATCTGTTGCATGACCAATAATAGTTTAACTCCAATAGTTTTAGGAAGCACATTGCCTTTTATTGATGAAGAAAAATTCAGCATTGATACTTTTGATTTTAAGTATGATGGCAATTATACAACGACACCTTTAGTCATCGACAGAGAAAAACTAATTGAGACTGCCTGTCTGTATCTCAATGCACCTTATTTATGGGGAGGCCGGTCACCATTTGGTATCGACTGTTCAGGGTTCACGCAAATGGTGTTTAAACTAAACGGTATTGCTCTTTTACGTGATGCATTCCAGCAGGCAGAAATGGGGAGTACCCTCAGTTTTGTTGAAGAGGCTACCGCCGGTGATCTTGCTTTTTTCGATAATGAAGAAGGACGTATAACGCATGTTGGGATTTTACTGAGTGATAAAAAAATAATTCATGCTTCAGGTAATGTCCGCATTGATACATTGGATCACCAGGGGATTTATAATGCTGAATTGAATAAGTATTCCCATAATTTAAGGGTAATTAAGAAAATTATTTAAGGGCCTCACCCCAGCCCTCTCCAAAGGAGAGGGGGCTTTTATTATATTAATAAATGAAAACGTTTTTTTCAATTCTTTTTCTCACATTTTTTTTCAATTGCTATTCACAAATTTATCTCGAGGATAATGTTCTTTTTGAAGATTCATCTGTTGTATCAACATTCGATAAGAAATGGGAAAATGGTACTGCAAAAATTAAGTTTAAAAAAAATAATGATTCGACTTACTTACGTGAGGAATTTTATCCTGATTTTGGAGATTTGAAGTCAACTGTAGTTGTTAAAATTGCAAGAGCTGTTGATACGAATTACATTGTGGATCTGGAAACTGGAGAAATGATTGGGACAGCAGTTCATGGGTTTAGATCGAAGCCATGTGGAAAATATATTGAATTTCATGCATTGAGCGGTGAAAAGAAATTAGAAGGTAACTTAGATTGGTCCACTCAAACAGGAGTATGGAAAAGTTGGGACTATGATGGTAATTTAATATCGGTTTCGAATTTTGATAGCCTTGGCCGGCAGGTTGGTGATTACACAGAATATTATCCAAACAAAACAGTAAAACAAAAAGGGAAATACTCTCTTGTAGAATATAGGGGAGTTCTAAAAATAGAATGTTAAAAACAATCTAATAAAATCGTATC
>CAZQIC010000053.1:0-29178 GCA_964593555.1 uncultured Bacteroidia bacterium
AAATAATATCGTGTTGCATTTTAATTTATATAACATAATCGCTTATTATTCAATAAAGAAAAGCCATTTAAAAAATTCTATTTATTTGTTCAATCAATTTATTTTTTCTATGGATCTTAATCTATAGAAGCATCCGATATCCGCGCGAACGGGCAAACAACAAAATGTAAAAACAACAGAAAATTGTTTTTTACTCAAAAATGATAATAAGATTCAGATTCCTTTCCTTTTTTTTAAAACTTCGTCTTGATTTTTGAATAACAACTTTATTTTTCTTTTGCTTTATATATAAATTTTTTGTTTGAATACTTTTAATTTTTTGTTCTGAAGTAATTTCAATTTGTGAATGACAACAAAATCCATCATCAGTTTTAAGTGCGTCTCCATTTCTCTGTATAATTATCAAAGAATCTAGTTTGTATTTAAACTCAAATATATTTTTATTGAAAACTGGGGACAGATAGTTCCCTAAAGAATCTATTGTCTTGATTGTAAAATTAATGCCAGTCTTATTATCCCAAAACAACTTTGATATTTGGTCGCTTTTATAAAAATTCTCCATCTGGTTAATTTCATCCACAGAAGAGCTAATGTTTGCAGAACCATCTTTGTTTATAAATATTTTTTGGCTGGCTGTACAACTTGAGAAATAAAGTACAAGTATCCCATAAAAGAAATATGAAAAAAATTTATTGTTAATATATATGTGATAAATCTTTGTCATCGCATTAACTTAATCATTATTTCGTCCGGTTAAGAATGGGTCAATTACTGCAGAAGAGGGCATCTATAATATTTTCAACAAATTGTTATATGAAAATACAAATTTCGAACTTCATATCAAACGTTTTGACGCTCGGATAGCCTCATTCCTATCTACACACCGATATCCGTGCGAACGAGTAAACGAACTTCATACCAAAAATTTTGACACATGGATATTCACTCCTTTAGAACTGAAGATAAATAGGCATTACCTGCTCTGCCGATTTTACCTGTATCACAACCCAGATAATAAAGATAAGTACCGCTACCCTGCCTGCAAAAGTTATTTTACTAAACAGCCATTCTGTTTTTAATTCGAATTTCTGAGGAATAAAATGCAACACATACCCCAATAGTATAACTAATAAAACACTTTTATAAGCTATAACTAATTTCTCCCAGCCAGAGAAATCAAAGTTGTACGCGATTTGTTTAATAATTATCAAACTGTCACTCAATGTTGAAGCTTTAAAAAATATCCAGCAGAAGCAAACGAAGTGAAAAGTAAAAAGTACGCCGGCTGTGCGCAGAAGCCCTGTTTTGAGTTTTGGGTTCCGGGTTTTGTGTTCTAACTCAGAACTCGAAACTCGGAACTCAGAACCCGAGACTCGAAACTTTGAACTAACAAACTTATCAAGTGAAAGCGCTGCACCATGCAACCCGCCCCAAATAATAAAATTCCAGCTGGCTCCGTGCCACAAGCCGCCAAGCAACATGGTAATCATTAAATTAATATACAGCCGGATTTTGCCTTTCTTATTTCCTCCCAATGAAATGTATAAATAATCCTTTAGCCACGACGAAAGTGAAATGTGCCAACGTCGCCAAAACTCTGTAATGCTTGATGATTGATATGGCGAATCAAAATTAGGAGGAATAGTAAATCCCATCCAGCGTGCCATGCCAATTGCCATATCTGAGTATCCCGAAAAATCACAATAGATCACCAAGGCATATCCGTATACCCCCAACAAACATTCAAGACCCGAATGCATTTGTGGATTGTCGAAAATATTTTCGACATAATTGAGATAAATATAATCGGATATAACAACCTTCTTAAACAAACCGGCCATAATGAGATACAAACCTTTCCCAATATCTTCATTGGTAATAAAAATGTCTTTTCGTATTTGTGGGATAAAATCAGACGCGCGCACTATTGGCCCCATTACCAATTTCGGGAAGAACGAGAGGAAAAAACAATAATCTAAAAAACTGGTTACGGGCTTAAACTTTCCACGATAAACATCAATGGTATAGCTAAGATTTTCGAAAGTGTAAAATGAAATGCCAATAGGCAAAATTAAATTGAGCGGCTGCAGTTTGCCGGCATTGAAGCCATTAACAATTTCAATAAAAAAATTGGTGTATTTAAAATAGACCAATACTCCAAGGTTAATGATAATACTAAAAATGAGCAGGCCTTTTTTAGAGGAAGTTTTTTTTGCCCGATAAATCCAGTTGGAAAGATTAAAATCAACTACGGCAGCAATTACAATCAGTAAAAAATAAAATCCGCATGCTTTGTAAAAAAAATAAAGCGAAGCCACCGTAAAAAAAAGTATCCTCGAAACTTTATGCTTATAAAGAAATTGATAGATCAATAAAAAGAAAAGCATAAAGAATAAAAAGAAACCGCTGTTGAACAACAAAGGGTCGGCCGGATTATAGATCAGCTGTCCAAGTAATTTATCAATATCTATATGCGGAATATTGAACATTAAAAGCTATTGTGTTTTAAGGTAGTTGTTATAGGACCTTTTTAGTGCTTCATAAAACAATGTCCCCTGAATGATGTATCCCTTTTTACTGAAATGTAATTTATCCTTTGCTGTTAAGCCGCTTGCAAACCATTTTGCCATTGACTTAAATCCACCCATTACTTCATACAAATCCCAATAAGCGATGTTGCGTTCGTTAGCATATTTTACCACCGTCTGCCGCGCCTTTAACATATCCGGGTTGGGCAGCTTACTCCTCCCCTGCTTACGATAAGAATCCGCGGGTGTGGTAAGTAAAAAAACAGTTCCCGGATTTTTATTTTTTATTGTGGTAATAAAAGTATCTATCTGCGCATAAAAAATTTCAGCATTAAACCCCTTATGAAAACCTTCGTTTGTTCCCATGGAAATGATCACCAATTGCGGCTGCATTACTTTCATTTGTTCCTGGAAATATTTTGAATAATTATAATGCCTGTATTCCGCCCCATTCACTCCAATCATATGATACAATACCCCACGCTTGCCATTTTCAATTGACAGACCATAAATACGAGCGCATTTACTTAGCGTATCATTCACTTTGCATTTAAGTATAAATTGTTTAACAGGTTTTTCAAATGTAACTGTAGAGAGAAAAGAGCTGGTATCTTTTGAGTTGATCTCACCTATGCCGCAATTGTATTCATCACAAACAATATAATCGTAACTGGCTTTTCCTTTTTCGTGAAACAACGTGAGTTTATTAAAACTGTAATCGATCGTATTTTTTTCACTCAGTGAAAAATTGATCACCGCATTTGAATCAAATGTTTCAATGGTTATTCCTCCGGCACCTATGGGTAAGGGCCTATCAGGAAAAACATTCCTCTTGGCATCCCATACTACATTCGTTGATGTTTTGTAACTATAGGGTTCATTTGTTTTTGCAACGCGGTAAGGAAAAACAAAACCTCTTCCTGCATTTCCAAAATCATGATGAAAATTTTCGCGAACTGTTCCCGAAAAAAAATCGGCCTGGATGTGAGAGTCGCCAATATGAACAACATTCACTCTATCTGTCTTCTTCTCTTCGTATTGCCAAAGTGCGGCAAAAAAATCTTTTAATGACGCGTCGTTATGGATTCTGTTTGAATCCAGCACAATGTATTTGTAATTCCTACAAATTGAATCAATAGTAAAAACGCTATCGCGGGACTGCGCTATTCCCGAAAAAAAAGAAACAAAAAAAATGAAACTAACCCAGCTTAACTTTCTTTTTGTTGTATTCGTCATACTTTTGGGTTAAATGCCTGTACAGCATAGTGGCAACCTTATTTGCACCTCGAAAATTAAAATGTGTGTAATCTTTGTTTGCATAAACTGTATCGCCCTGCACCCAGCTCACCATTGAGTTATTCCCACCCATTGATTCATATAAATTCCAAAACGCACTGTTTGTTTTTTCGGCCACTTTTTTTTGTGCATCTACCACCAGCGGTACTGCTGGATCTGTTGAGTAAACACCATTCTGTCGAAGGCCTTTATCACCGGCGCCTACTATCAACACACTTGCGTTGGGGAAACATGATTTAAAATGATCGACCACGGCCTTCATTCCCGTTTCATAAAAGGTGTAATCTTTTACATTATGGTTGACAACATTTACGCCATACTGCAAAACAACAAGATCATAATCCAGGTAATTATTTAAACCACTCAATACTTTCTGCGGGATTTTGGTTAGGGGCATCCCCGAATTTCCTCTAAAAGAAAAATTATCTATATAAATACCGCTATCGCTCTCAAAACTAAAGCCATAAATATTTACAGGCGATTGACACACAAAATTTGCAGCAATGGATTTAATCGGATTAGCGCTATTCAAGACAAGTTCATTCACCGCATTTTTTCCATCTAATTTTTTTTGCTGCTGATTGTAAGTAATGTAATTATTTCCTTCACTCATACCATAAAACAATTTCACATCAGTAAACTTGTTAAGTCGCTTTTGATTAACAGATGTATACTTTACCCAGCTGCCACCCGATTCGGAAGCTACATTACTCGTATCTACATCAGCAACATAATAAGACGGCTCAAAAACATAACCGCTTATTCCAAGCGTATGTTTTTCGGAGACAGGATCAAGTAAATTGTAATTATGCCAGTTCGGAGAAAAAGAATGAATGATCGTTTGTCGGAAACCGGCAACTATTGAAGTTATAGGAACAAACCCCACACCTTCCCCTCCAAACTGTTCCTGCAGCAAGCGGCGCAGATCCTGAGTGATCAGATCTCCTTCTATCATGGAATCACCAAAGTAAGCCACCCTTATTTTCCTTTTATTCTTTTTGGTTTTCCTAAGTGCTTCAAAAAAACAAGATAACCCTCCAGTGCTGTCTTTTGAAAATTCAATTATAGTGGCCGGATCCTGGTTACGTAAAACAATCTGCTGCTGCGTTTTTTTTACAATAGAATCGTTAAGCGCTTTTGTTAACAATGGAACTTGTTTCGCCTTACCTAAACTTAAGACATCCGAAAAAAGCTGCGTTCTCTTTACATCGTAGTTAAGTATCTTTTTTTCAGTATCCGTAAAAGAGATTACCAAAAAAAACAGCAGCGCTGTGAACACCAATAAGAATGATTCAAAAAGTCTGTTTTTCATTTTTATATACCAATACAAATATAAGTGTTGGCCATCAAACATGCCTAAGTTTATCCATTGAATCTTACACATCGCTGTTATTAACAAATCCTTGTTTGTAATTAACAATCCATTTAGTACGGATAAACAACAAATTTAAAATAGCTTTGCTCTGCCCTATTTTGTATTAAATAACGTTTTTGTATTAAGTTGACATCCGGCATGATAAAAAATTTAACTTCTATTCTACTTGTATCTGCACTATTGGGCTCTTTCACAGCAAAGTCTCAGGACGAAGAAGAGGTTGACACATCGAATATAGAGAGTAAGTTCCCTTCATTTGGCATTGGATCAGGAGTATTGACCTTCAATGGTGATATTGGAAAAGGTGTTGATGTTAGCAACTATAGCCATATACGGATAGGCTTCCATGTTAATGTCGAAAAAAGGCTCAATGCCTCTTTTGGTGCAAGCATAAATGGTTTGTTTGGCAAAATTGCATCGAGCGAACGCTCTACAACGACGGAGAGAAATTTAAATTTCGAATCTTCCATTATACAAATTGGATTGAACGGCGTTTATCACCTGGACAATAATTATATTCTTAAAAGATCCTCTGTTATCGGGCCTTATGGAGCAGTTGGTATATCAATGCTAAAATTTAATCCCAAAGGAGATCTGATAAACGAAAACAATAAAAATTATTATTACTGGACAGATGGCAGCATTCGTGATATGCCTGAATCATCTGCCAATCTTTTTACCTCAACAATTATTAAGCGTGATTACGAATATGAAACTCAGCTGGCAGATACTGCTAAGAATTACCCTAAAGCAACGCTCGCCATACCAATAACAATAGGTTCGCGCTTTCAGTTGAATGATAACTACGAAGCATCCGTTGCGGCAACCTACCACCTTGCGTTTTCTGACTATATAGATAACTACAAAGACGGTGGCAGCAATGATGGTTATTTTTATTTTTCATTCTCTGTTACATACAATTTTCCTCTTAAGGTTGTTGATGCACCTATATATCAGAATATAGATTTTCAAAATATAGAAAAGATAGATGCTGATAATGATGGTGTTTCGGATGATGTAGATATGTGCCTTAATACTCCTCCCGGTGTGGAGATAAACAAAGAGGGCTGTCCATTGGATGATGATAAAGACGGGGTTCCAAACTACTTAGATAAAGAACCCAATACAGAAAAGGGCGCGATTGTAGATGCTAACGGAACAAAAATTACTGATGAAGCTTTAGCTAAGAAAACTGAGCAATATGATATTAACGCAATTGGAAGAACGAACCTCGGATTTGAATTCGGGACTTACGACAAGGATAGCGATGGCTATGTTTCTCCGGAAGAAATGAGATCGGCAGTAGATGATTTTTTTGCAGGAAAATCAGACTATACACTAGAAAAATTTCAGCAGTTAGTGCAATTTTTTGTCAGACAATAAATTTAAAACAAACACCTGCAGGTTATGATAAAATATTTCTTTATCCTTCTTAACGTAGGAGCGCTTTTTGTTTACAATGCTTTTATTGCCGATGACGTAACAGTCACCCCTAAATCAACTGATGTTGCAAGCGCAGGTTCTGAATTTGTTGTTGAACTTACTGTAAGCAAAGGAGCTGTTCAGGGTTTTGCCAAACTACAACAAGATCTTCCGAAAGGGTTTTTAGCCGAAGCAGTAGAAACAGGAGGAGCCTCTTTTACATTCAGCAATCAATCAGTAAAATTTATCTGGACCCAGCTGCCAACAGAAAATGAATTCAAAATATCTTACAAAATAACAGTAGAAGAAGATGCTACCGGAAATAAAGAATTTGAAGGCAAGTTTTCTTATGTGGTTGACAATGCGAAACTTTCAGTTGTAATTCCCAAAACGAGTGTGTTAGTTACCGAGAAAGATGAAAATCCCGTAGCAAAAAACGAACCTAAACCAGAACCTACTCCTACTAAAGAGCCGGAACCAGGAAAAAAACCGGATGAGCCCATACCAGTTGAAACACCTACAGTAGCGTCAACACCTCCACCTACCCAGGAAATTACAACTCAAAGAAAAATGCCTGCGGAAGCTCAGGAAAATTTTGTGGTGGAAGTGATCATTAATAAAGGCAGCCTTACAGGCTTTGCTAAACTTCAGGAAGCTATTCCAGATGGCTTTACTGCTTCGGCAATTGAAACAAACAACAGCGCCTTTACTTTTGTTGATCAACAGGCAAAATTTGTATGGACAAACTTACCTGCACAGGCTGAGTTAAAAGTTTCTTATAAAATAGCTGTTGCAAAAAGCCTGATTGCCCAGAAAAAAATTGAAGGTGTTTTTTCTTATTTGGAAAATGATGAAACAAAAAAAGCATTAGTTGCAGAAAGTTCGATTTTTGTGAACAATCCTTCTAGCGGATCGGAACCTCCGGTTGTTACGAAAGATCCACCAGTTGTTGTAAAGGATCCCCCGGTTGTTAAGCAAGAGGAGCCTCCTGTTACTTCAGTTCCTTCACCCAATACAGGGGTTGATTTTAAAGTTCAAATTTGTGCCCTACGCAAATCAAATGTTGAAACATCCTATTTTTCATCTGCTTATAACATCACAGAAAATATTAATATGGAAAACCATGAAGGCTGGGTAAAATATACAATTGGTAGCTTTAGCGAGTATAAAGAAGCAAGAGATCGTAGAGAATCCGTTAAAAATAAAGGAGTTCCGGGACCATTTGTCACCTCGTACAATACCGGTAAACGAATAACCGTGCAGGAAGGACTAATGATCACCAGCCAAAAATGGCTCAGATAGCCCTAAAAAAAACTTCAGAATTATTAAAATAAACCGTTTTTTTAGTTAAATTTGACGTATGCTCAGGAAGCTACTGACTTTACTATTTATAGTCTCTGTTTCTTTTTATAAAATCCATGCTCAAGGTGATAGTACGGAGGCTCCTGCATTTAAACCAACAATTGGTTTCGGGCCGGGTTTGCTTTCCTTTTATGGAGATTATTACGAAAAGCCTTTTCAAAATCCGCTTACTAGCCGCGTTGCATGGCGGTTTGATGTTTCTCAAAAACTTAGCAGTCATTTAGAAGCAAGTTTCTATACCCTTTATGGTCAGCTAGGAGCAAATGAAAGAATGTCGCAGCGAAACCTAAATATGCAGTCTCAAATAAGAGCAGGTGGACTTATACTTACTTATAATTTTGATAACTTTTTAAAAGCCAACCGTAAGATAAGTCCTTACTTAAGCATGGGCTTTGAGACTTTTGAATTCCTTTCGAAAACAGACCTATATGATAAGAATGGAAATAAATATTATTACTGGAATGATGGTTCAATAAGAGATCTTGATCAATCAAGTCCTATTTCCTCTACCGCCAACTTTTCCGTACGCGATTATAATTACGAATCTGATATCAGGGAATTAGACCTTGATGGATTTGGGAAATATCCTGAAAGGTCATTGGCAATTCCAGTTGGCGTCGGGGCAATATTACATATTTCTAAACGCATTGACCTTAAAGTTGGAACGGAACTTCACTTCACATTTACTGATTACATAGATGGAGTTACTGAGAATAGTACTGGAGACAGGGCCGGAAATAAACAAAGCGACAAATTTGTAATGACGTCCTTCTCTCTTCGCTATAACCTTGATTGGTCGGGCAAAAACGATACTCTTCCTGCAAATCATTTTGATGGCGTTGATTTTTTAGCATTAATGGAAGCTGATACAGATGGTGATGGCATAAACGATGTGATTGATTCCTGCCAGGGAACACCCCTTAACGTTGCAGTTGATGCCAAAGGCTGTCCGCTTGATGATGACAAAGATGGAGTTGCAAATTATTTGGATAAAGAACTTAACACTAAAGCAGGCGCTTATGTAAACTCTGATGGAATAGAACTCACAGACTCTATGTTACTGGCGCAGTACCAACTATTTTCAGATACCGGCGGCATGTTTGCCAAAACAGTTTATGAAATGCATGGAAGAAGGATCGCACTTGATGGCGACTCTCCGACTAAAGCAAGACGGGAATATGCTGTTCTGCTTGGAGTTTATAAAACCGGAATTTCTCCGGAGTTAATGACAAAATTTTTAAGTATCGGAGATATTCGTACTACCAATCTTCCTGATTCAACTACCGCTTACACTGCAGGAAAATATTTTAACTATGATGAAGCGGCAAAAAGAAAAGATCAGTTCCTGAAATCTGACAGCCTCAGGGAAGCCAAGGTGGTTTATTTTAAGGATGGCAAAATGTTTGAAGCGAATGGGCCAGAAGCAGGAGAAGAAAAAATTGCAAGCAGTGGAAATAATGGAAACAAAAATTCTTCATCAATTTTTGGAAGCCCGGATTACAATAGCGATGAAGTTGTTTTCAGGGTTCAATTAGGTGCATACAGAAGACAATTGTCTAAAAATGTTTTCCCTGGAATTACTGACCTGGTTGAGATAAAGACAGAAGATGGTTTATATAAATACATGGCGGGTGCATACAAAACATTTAGCGAGGCGGCTAACAGGAAAGTTGATCTTTCTATTCAAGGGTATGGAAACTCATTTGTTACAGCTTATAGAGGTGGTAAACGAGTATCATTGCAGAGCCAGGGTGCTGAAGCCCCTAAGGTTAATAACAAACCTGTTAAAGAAGATCTTAGCGAACCCGGATTACCAGTTAATAGTTTTGAGAAAAAACTGGTTGTGTTTAAAGTTCAGGTTGGAATATTTAAAGGAGAGCCGCCCGAGGATATGAAATCCAATTTCAGTAAACTAAAAGGGTTGGTTAAAGAAACAACCGTAACCGGGCTTAACAGATTTGTTCTTGGTAGTTACAGTTCATATAACGAAGCTTCGAATAAAAAAGATGAGTTGGTTAAGGCAGGAATCAAGGATGCATTTATCATAGCCTTCTTTAACGGACAATACATTACAGTTCAGGAAGCCATAGAACTGAGCAAATAATGCATTTAATAAGTTTGGCATGATTTTTACATATTAACTACTAAAGCTAAAAAAATGAAAACAATTACATTAAAACCCCTGTTTATCCTCATTGTCTTTATGGCAATAGGATCTATTTCTTATGCACAACAAAAACAACCAATAAAAAAGAGTCCCAATAAGCCTGTTTCAGGTAAGCCGGCGACAAACACTACAACCAATACAAATGTGGCTCCTGCAGGAACTTCAAATACAAATACCGTTGTCCCCCCTCCTGCAAAAACTTCATCTGAAGGAGGAGACATTCAAGAACTTGACCAACAAAGAGGAGCAATTAATGAGCAAGGAATCCAATCGGATGATC
This sequence comes from uncultured Bacteroidia bacterium, assembly GCA_964593555.1. Taxonomy (GTDB): domain Bacteria; phylum Bacteroidota; class Bacteroidia; order JAFLBG01; family JAFLBG01; genus CAZQIC01. Next base: position 10,431 of record CAZQIC010000053.1, read on the forward strand.
AACCAAAAATGAAACCGGCAACAACTACAAATGTTCCTGTTTCACCTAATTCCAGTGTTGCACCAAAACCAAAAACAGGTTCCAAATCATCAAGTCCAACTGTTTCGCCTAAATAAATATTAATTGATTCTTAAAAAGAGGCTCACGGAATGTGAGCCTCTTTTTTTTGTGATCACCTGGAAAGGTTTGCACTTGACGGTTTTGGTTTTTTATTAAAGACTATGAACTTTAATATTCCTTCGAGGTAACCGATACCATAACTTGTATGCAATATTAAAAAAGAAAACAAGATCTTAATTGTTTCCAGAACTCCACTGCCAGCGCTCATTGCAAACAACAAGCCCATAACTATATACATAGCTACAATTAAAAAATACCCATCGATAAAATATGAAGGCAGAAAGAAAACGACCGATCCGCTTAGAATGAAGAGCACAAATAATGCAGGAAACAATTGTCGAACGGTGGTAATTGTTGAGTGTTTTTTATTCACAAATACTTTCCAATAACCGTACTGATAGTATTGCTTAAAGAGTTTTTCGAATGATGCCCTTACATAGTATTTTGAAATTATATTTTTCTTTAAATAAATTTTAAATCCGCTTTTTTTTAATCTGAAATTAAATTCATCATCCTGATTTCTTATCAGTTCGTCATCAAAATATCCGGCTTTGGCAAAAACTTCCTTACGATAAGCGCCAAAAGCGACTGTATCAACGAATCCCTCTCGTGATCCTGTTCTGAAATGGGCATTCCCTACCCCAAATCTTGAGGACATTGCTTTGCCTATTGCAGACGAAGTTTCGTTTTCATACACATTCTCAATGATCCCGCCAACACAACCCATCTGTGTATCTAATTGGAACGTATTGACACTGTTCAAAATAAAATCCTTGTCAATTTCCGCATGAGCTCCAAGAATAATATCAATATCTGCATCAGATTCTTTTATGCCTAGGTTCAATGCATGGGGAGTGGTGCGGTTTCTATTCTCCCGATAATGAACAAAGGAATATTTTTTTTCGTAGTGTTTTATGATCTCTGCTGTTCCGTCAGAACTCAATCCATCACAAACAAATACTTTCAGTAAATTTTTATCGTAAATACTATTACAAATGGAATCAAGACATTTTGCGATGTAGTCTTTTTCGTTTCGACAAGGAATAATAATAGAAACTTTTTGATTCATAATGTTGTTGGTCCCTATCCTATTTTCGTGTTCGTAAATTTAGGGAAACTTAAGCAAAGTTGATTGTATAATTTACTACCTTAAGCTGGTAATACGCTTATGCAAAACCTTATTTTGTTATACAGAAAACACGCTCTGTTTGTTTTATACACACTGGTTTTAATTCTTGTCGGCATTGGCTTATACTATGGCTTTGGCTACAAACACTTACCCAAAATTGGCATTTACTCCATATTTATTTCGTTGTCTTACATAGGGTTTGCGTACTTGCTAAAAAACAAAACAGTTCCGTCTGTAAAATTACCCTTTAACTTTTCGCTTAATTACAAAATACTTGACTGGGTATTGTTTTCGAGCATCGTTCTTTTCACAGCATATCACTTATGGTTTTTAGGCCACGTTCCTTTTATAAGCGCAGTAAAAATTCTGGATTATTATAAAATAGCCTTCATCCGCCAAAGTATAATTGAACACGACAGTTCAACCATAAAATACATCAGTGCTTTTATGATAAAGGGAATTATTCCGTTTGCGCTCCTTTATTTTTCTGTTACCAACAAGCGTTTGTTTTATCTTATTATTCCTGTCTCAATTTTTTATGCCATCTCCCTAATGCAAAAGGGCTTAGTTATTAGTATAATGATCCCCCTTGTTGTACTTACATTGATAAACAAAGAATATCTGAAATCGTTTTTATATACATTAATGGCCATTGCTGGTGTGTTTGTATTGGTATATGCAACCAATCCCAATCTAAGAGCCACACAGGAAGAGATAAGAGCTGAGATGGAAAAAAACGGACACCTATACCTGCAAGACCAGGAAATAAGTGTCGGTGCAAGCTTTCTATCTGCATCTGATGCAATATACACCCGTGTTTTTGTAACAACAGGTCTTGTATCAGGCTATTGGTTCGAACGCATACCATCGGTTTATCCATATGCAAAAGGATGCGGATACCATTTTCTTGCCCCGGCTTTAGGATGCAATTTTAACGATTATGATTACAGTAGAATTATTTACGACGCTACATACGTTAAAGAATCTAAAATTGGTTTAAAAGGAACTGTAACTGTGGCCAATTTCGTTTATGATTATGCCAACTTCGGGTATTATGGCCTTTTCTATTCTGCCATTTTGCTTTCCTTATTTTTTATACTGCTTAATATTCTTTTTAATTATGAATTTAAATGGCTGGTAAGCTTAAATGCATTATTTATTTTTTGGCTAAGTTCAGGCTCCTTCTCTACTTTACTATTATCAGGCGGCTGGATAATTACGCTGTTACTTTTTTTATTATTCAAAAATAATTTACTGAAAAACAGTTAATGAACCTGGTCGGACTCTTCAAAAAATATACTTCCAAAAATGTTTTTGTATTAATAACAGGGACTTTTTTATCGCAGCTGATCCCATTTCTTATTTCTCCTATTCTTACCCGCATTTTCAGTCCTGAAGAATTTGGAATGTTTGGTTTATACTTCAGCATAAGTATGATCCTATCTGTATTTATTACCGGCAGGTACGAAATGGCCATCATGCTGCCAAAATCCGACAAAGATGCTGTAAACATTGTTGGATTATCGTTGATCATCACATTTGTGATAAGTATTCTTCTTCTAATTGCTGTTATATTTTTTAAACACCAGGCAGCGGCTTTAATGAAGAGTGAAAATATTGAAAATTGGTTGTTTACCCTTCCATTAACTATGTTTTCTATTGGTGTTTACCAGGCATTTAATTATTGGAACAATCGTAAAGAAAAATATAAACGCCTTGCAAGCAGTCGCGTTATTCGTTCTTTAAATACGAGCACATGGAGCTTAGTGCTGGGTTTTACACTATTAAAAAAAGGTGGATTAATTTTAGGAGATGCGATTGGCCAATCTGTATCCTGCATGTTTTTAGCAGGAAGAACCTGGAAAGAAGACAAAAATTTTTATCCTGAAATTCAACGAAGCAACATGAAAGAACAAGCCATCAGGTATAAGCAATTTCCAATATATAATGTAGCATCCGGGCTATCAGAAAAAATGTCGGGACAAATGCCTGTACTCCTTCTCTCTTCATTTTTTGGCGAAGCCTTAACAGGATTTTTCTCTTTTTCACAACGTATTGTAAGTGCGCCCGGCGCAATTATAGCCCGTGCTTTTGGTGATGTATTCAGGCAAAAAGCAAGTGTTGAGTTCGCAGAGAATGGCAATTGCAAACAACTATTTATAAAAACGTTCAGACAGTTATTCTTTGTATCTGTTATTCCATTTATTCTCTTTTATTTTTTTGCACCACCCTTATTTGGTTTTGTATTTGGTGAAAGGTGGATAGTCGCCGGTGAATATGCTCAAATTATGACCTTGCTGTTTTTTTTACAATTTATAGTAAGTCCATTAAGTAACATGTTTCTTGTTGCAGAAAAGCAGAAAATAGACCTCTATATGCAAGTGATTCTGTTAGTAGGTGTATTACTCGCCTTTATTGGTGGATATAAAATTTTTAATGATCCTAAATTGTGCGTTTTACTTTATACTTTTGTATACTCTTTTAAATATCTTGTTGAATTAATGTTGTCTTATAAATTTAGTAAGGGTACGAAATGACAAATACTGAACGCCCATATCAACTGTGTACAAAAACTGTAATGGATACATCCGATACAGAAATTGTGTTCGATGAAAACGGTGTATGTAACCATTACCATAATTTTATGAGACTTGCCCCTCATTATTTATATCAGGGGAAAGAAAGTGACCTCAAATTGGAAATGCTGGTTGAGCAAATGCGGAAGGACGGAAAAAACAGCGACTACGATTGTATTTGCGGAGTAAGCGGCGGCGTTGATAGTTCGTACGTTTCATACTTATCCAAACAACTTGGGTTACGAGTATTAACGGTTCACTTCGACAATGGATGGAACTCTGAATTAGCAGTAAAAAATATTGAGAACATTGTTAAACGGCTTGGTTTCGATTACCAGACCTGGGTGGTTGACTGGGAAGAGTTTAAAGATCTTCAAATCTCTTTCTTAAAAGCATCGGTCGCAAATGCTGAAATACCAACGGATCACGCGTTCCTCGCTGCAATTTATCGCTTGTGCGATCAGTATAATATAAAATATATTTTAAGTGGAAGTAATTTTGCTACAGAAGGAATACTTCCAAAAAGCTGGGGTTACAATGCTAAGGATGTGAAACATTTAAAAGCGATCCATAATAAGTTCGGTAAAGTTCCATTCGATACCTACCCGCTCCTGGGCTTTAACAGGGAGTTATATTATACCTATGTGAAAAAGATAAAAATGGTAAGGCTATTGAATTATGTTCCTTACATAAAAGCCGATGCCATGAAAACAATAGAAAAAGAATTGGGCTGGGTATATTACGGCGGCAAACATTACGAATCGGTTTTCACACGTTTTTTTCAATCTTATATCTTACCCACAAAATTTAATATTGATAAACGCAGAGCCCATTTATCAACATTAATTTGTTCAGGTCAAACAACCCGCGACATAGCCTTAGAAGAATTAAAAAAAGAAACCTATCCAGCTGATAAAATACTCGAGGATACGGAATACGTAATAAAAAAATTAGGGCTAACCACAGATGAGTTTGAAAACATTATGCGGTCTCCTGTTAAATCCTATCTTGATTACCCTAATAACGAAAAGCTACTTAACTTTATATATTCTGTTTATCATAAGATAACAAGGAAGTAGGTATGATCACAATAATCGACTATGGTTTAGGAAATTTGGGCTCAATTAAAAACATGCTCAAAAAAATAGGCGCTGCTTCAGAAATTACAAGGGATCTTGATATCATTGCTAACGCAACAAAGCTAATATTACCGGGAGTTGGAGCATTTGATAATGGAATGCAAAATTTAAAAGATTTCTCATTGTTCGACCTTTTAAATAAAAAAGTAATTGAACAGAAAGTACCCATCTTAGGTATTTGCCTGGGTATGCAGCTCATGACCAAAAGCAGCGAAGAAGGAATATTGCCCGGCTTTGGATGGATAGATGCAGAGACCATAAAATTTAAATTTGATGCTGCAGGGAAGAAATTCCCTGTGCCGCATATGGGATGGGAACTGGTTAATCAGAAAAAGGAAAGTAAACTGATGCAAAACATGTTTACCGGTCCACGTTTTTATTTTGTACACTCTTATTTCGTCAGATCAAACCAGGCATCAGATGTATTGCTAACTACAAATTATGGAAAGGATTATGTTTCCGGGTTTGAAAAAAATAATATTATTGGAGTACAATTTCACCCTGAAAAAAGCCATAAGTTTGGCATGTGCTTATTAAAAAATTTTGTTGAAAATTACTAATGGCAATCACTAGGGTTATACCTGTTTTATTACTTCGCAATGCCGGACTGGTTAAGACCACCCAATTTAAAGATCCCAAATACATTGGTGACCCAATAAACGCTGTCAAAATTTTTAATGAAAAAGAAGTTGATGAACTTATTTTTTTAGACATTACAGCTACGCCAAACAAAAAAAAACCTCCTCTTGATTTTTTAAAAGAAATCGCATCTGAATGTTTTATGCCATTGAGTTATGGAGGCGGTATAACCACTACAGAAGAGATAAAAGATATTCTGAAAGTAGGCATCGAGAAAGTCTGTTTAAATACCATTGCCGTTGAAAATACTGAAATGGTAAAAAAATCGGTAGAGCGATATGGCAGTTCAACCATTTGCGTTTCCATTGATGTGAAAAAAAACTTTTGGGGCAAATATGAAATATATACCCATTGCGGAAAACAAAGCACTAAACTTGATCCGATAAAATTTGCAATAGAGATGGATAAAATTGGGGTGGGTGAATTGATGATAAATTCTATTGACCGGGATGGAATGATGCAGGGGTATGATACAGAATTATTGAAAAAAATCACATCGCAGGTAAGCATGCCCGTCATCGCAAGCGGAGGTGCGGGTACTATAGAACATTTTGGTGACGCGGTAAAAAGTGGTGGCGCTGCTGCAGTTGCAGCCGGCAGTATGTTTGTGTTCCAAGGGAAACACAAGGGTGTTTTGATCAGTTACCCTGCGCAGGAAAATCTTAAAAAAATATTTAATTAAATTTTAATGCCGGTTAAAGTCTGTCATTTTACTTCTGTTCATACTTCCAAAGACATCCGGATCTTTTTAAAGGAATGTGTATCGCTTGCCAAAGCGGGTTTTGATGTAACATTAGTTGCTGCAAACTGTAAAAGCGAAGTCATTGACAATGTAAAAATCATTGGTGTTGAATGCGAAACAAAAAGCAGATTAGACCGCATGTTGAAAACCGCGAAGAGTGTTTTTGAAAAAGCGCTTGAAGTTGACGCAGATATTTACCATTTTCACGATCCGGAATTATTAAGATTCGCCCTACAGCTAAAACGGAAAGGGAAGAAAGTAATTTACGATGCGCATGAAGATGTTCCCAAACAAATACTTTCAAAATACTGGATCAATAAATTTTTTCGAAAAACAATTTCTTCGCTAGTTAAAAATTACGAGAACCGAGTGGCTAAACAACTGGATTATATCATAACAGCTACACCTTCTATACGAGATCGATTTTTATCCATCAATACCAATTGTATAGACATAAATAATTTTCCTTTAGAAAACGAACTGGCTTCTGTAACTCCATGGCATGAAAAGACAAATAATGTGTGTTATATCGGGGGAATGACCGTGATCAGAGGCATTCATCAGCTCGTTGATGCAATAGATCTTTCAAATGATATCAAGTTAATACTAGCAGGAAATTTTTCACCTGCTAATTTAGAAAATGAAATTGAAACTAAACGTGGGTATTCGAAGGTGGTCTACAAAGGAATGGTAAACAGGGAAGGAGTTGCGTCGATAATGGCAAAAAGCAAAGCGGGCCTTGTCACTTTTATGGCTTCCCCGAATCACATTGATGCGCAGCCCAATAAAATGTTTGAATACATGAGTGCCGGCATTCCGGTAATTGCGTCTCACTTTCCTCTCTGGAAAGAAATTATTGACGGGAATAAATGTGGCATTTGCGTTGATCCGGAAAAACCAGCAGAAATTGCTAAGGCGATCAATTATACTACAGGAAATAATGAACAGGCGGAACAAATGGGAAAAAATGGTCGTGAAGCTGTTGTAAAAAAATACAATTGGAAAATTGAATCGGATAAATTGGTTAATGTTTATAAATCACTAAGTAAATGACGCAAGTAAGGAACATTAACTTTTATCTTATCTGTTCCCTTTCATTTTGCCTTCCCTTATTTCAACATTTAACTCCACTCATTGCTTTATTAGTGTTGATATCCTCATTGTTTTGTAAAAATAATTATGCAGCTATTTTAAAAAACAAAACGATAGTTTCTCTTTTAATTTTTTATGTTTTATACTGCTTAGGCATGATCTATACCGGTAACAATCAACAGGGCTTATTCAATTTACAAGTAAAATTATCACTGCTGTTATTTCCGATTGTTCTTGTGTCCGTTTTAGAATTTAATAAAGAAAAAACGAGACGACTATTTTCTTTTTTTATTTATGGTTGCTTAACTGCCTGCGCAATATGCTTTTTGCTTGCAACCTACCGCTTTATAGAGGAAAAATGGCTGATCTCGCAACACTTATATAATCTTAATTACGGAATAAATTTTTTCCTCTCCTCGCGTTTATCATGTTTTATGCATCCCAGTTATTTTGCAATGTACCTGGGCTTTGCAATTTCACTTCTTATTTACGCAAAAGAACTGGGACTAAGTTTTTCCAATAAAATATTGAACTTGCTATTAATTACATTTTCTATCACTATATTTTTTCTCGCATCAAAGGCAGGTATTATAGTTTATTTTTCAATCGCGGTGTTCTACTTTATAAAAAATAAAAAAATAAAACTCGCTCTTATTTTTTTTGGAATAATCACGGCTCTCTTTTTTATCATGTTCGTAATTGCTCCTGAATTTGCCAATAAATTTAAGGGAGTTGCAAAAGTTGTTACGGAGAAGAATGTTGAGTCGAATGCAACAGAGAGTTCTTCTGCAAGAGTATTGGTCTGGCAATCGGCTGTTGAAGTTGTTTCATCTCACCCTTTGTTTGGAACCGGGACAGGGGACTCACAGGACGAGCTGCAGAAAATATACCAGGAAAAAGGATATACAGGAGTACTTGAAAAAAAACTCAACCTGCACAATCAATTTTTAGAAACACTGGTAGCAATCGGCATTGTAGGCCTAAGTGCTTTGCTGCTTATACTTTACTTTGGAATATCATTTTTCTATGCGAATAAAAATTACGCAGGAATATTTTTTATACTAATTATTTCTATCAATTTTCTTTTTGAATCAATGCTGGAAACACAGGCAGGAACTTTATTTTTTGCATTTTGGCTCATCGTACTTCTATACTCAAAAAGCAGCGGTCCTATTGGCGAACAGACGCCAAGTCTTTAATGACCCAATTATTAAAAAGATTCACACCCGACTGGTTCAGGTGATCATCATCAAAAAAATTATTTTTACTATCAAGCGTATGATTTCTGCCATAGTTAAAAAAAACAATATTGTTTTTCGATACAAAGGTATTGATAGCGGTAATAAAATTTTCCTCGCCAAAAAGCACATGTAATTGTGGAACAGGTGCATAGGCCAGATAAAGCTTACAATTATTTTGTTTGCACACCTCCATTATTTTGTTCAGGTAGACTATTTGCTTCTCTATATCATCAGCATTTAAAACAAAATTATCATACGCAATATCCACCTTCAGAGAGTCTAACGTGCTCACGTAACCATTTTTAGAATGTACAATATTAAACGGTTTGTCTTTATTATAATCATCAATAAAAGGCTTTATGGTAAGAGCATTATAATCTCTCAGAGAATTCAAATGCCAGGCCGTTTGCGCAAGTAATGAATAATCGGTGACACTCGCATTCATACTTAAAAAAGATTCTTCACCGGTTAAATTAAACGCAACCGGGTAGACCTCTAAAATAACCGATTTGGTGCATTGGATATAATTAGAAAGTAACACATATGAATTCAAAGGTGTTTGAGAACTGCTGCCCAGGTTATAAGTTTCAAAACCATGCTCCTTAAATATAGCAGGATCAAAACACCTGTAACAGTGTGATGAGCCAAGGAAAAGGAAATCATACTTTTTATTTATATCTATTTCCTCCAATGTTTTTCCTACAACATCTTTATCCAAAATAATTTTCTCCTGTACAGATTTAATCAATGGCTGATCTTTATAGCTCGAATTAAAAGCGGCAAAATAACATCCATAATACACAAGTGTAAACAGAACAATGAATATAATAGATGAAAATATTTTTTTCATATGTATATAATTTTAAAATTCTGTTGACCATATGCCCGCCTGCCGTCGGGCAGGGAATACGCCATATTCATACCACGTTTGTATGCCGAAGATATATGGCTTTTCATCAGAACTGAAAATAAATAAACTGTTCCTGAGTTGATTTACCAAGTAATACAACAAGCATTAGTAAAACAACAAAGAAGACTCTGTTGTAGAAATTTTGCGATGAATTCGTTAGTAAATTTATTCTTCGTTCAAATAAATATGAAGCGGCAAAACATATAATGATCAATTTATGTTTTAATTCGAGATAGCCAATAATTGACTTGAAAGAACTTAAACCATGCACAATGGCCGAGGAAATCTTTTGAATGATAATAAGCGAATCGCTGACAGAATTAGCCCTGAAAAATATCCAGGCAAATGCAACAAGATTAAACGTAATGAAAACATCCCAGTACTTTAGTATGGAAGCCGATTCTCCAAAAACTTTGATACGAAAATCAGCCCTGAATTTTTCTGTTACTCTTGCAAAAATGAGATAAAAAGCATGTAAAGCACCCCAGATGATAAAAGTATAATTGGCGCCGTGCCAAAAGCCGCTGATCAGGAAAACAATTAAAATATTTCGGATCCATTTTGTTTTTCCTGAACGATTACCACCAAGAGGAATATACAAGTAATCCCTAAACCATGTTGATAAAGAAATGTGCCACCTCACCCAAAACTCAGAGATACTCTTTGATAAATACGGTGTATTGAAATTTTGCATCAGGTCAATACCCATTATTCTCGCGGCTCCCAGAGCAATATCCGAGTAGCCGGAAAAATCGCAATAGATCTGAATAGTAAAACAATACGTTGCAAGAAGCAATTGCCAGCCGCTTGCGTCTGATACATTGTTATAAAAAGGGTTAACGATCAAAGCAAAACTATCAGCAATAACCACCTTCTTAAAAATTCCCCACATCATTAATCTAAGTCCGCTTATTAACCTATCATAATTAAAAGAATGATGCTTATGCAATTGAGGTAACACATTTTGCGGACGCTCTATAGGACCCGCAACAAGCTGAGGATAAAACATAACATACAAAGCATATATTCCAAAATGTTTTTCGGCTTTTTGATTACCTCTGTACACCTCAATAGTATAACTCATGGCCTGGAATGTATGAAAAGAAAGACCAATAGGAAGTACAATCGACAATGTACTTAAACTCATTGTGCTTTCGGCTAAATGAAAAACAGAGTTAATGTTTTCAATAAAAAAATTATAATATTTAAATACCGCTAAAATTCCAATGTTAGCTATAAGACTAAGGAGAAGGAAGTTCTTTTTACTTTTCTGAGAAGTTTGTTTTTCAATAAGAATACCTGCGTAATAATCGATGATTATTGTAAATACCAGGATCAAAATATAGTAAGGCACAAAGAACATATAGAAATAACAACTTGCACCAAGCAATAATACCCACCTGTATTTATGAGGAAGCAAAAAGTACAATAAAGTTACAATCGGAAAGAAAACGAGAAATTGTAACGAATTAAATAGCATAAGCAGGGTCCAATTTTGGCAGTACCCATGGCAATTTATTAAAAATTACCCGAATAATATTTATTTGAATCCCATCTTTAAAATTTGACAAGGATAGATTTTGCTTTTCGATCTGTGAAAATTTGTGCAAACCGTGGTATAAAATAAATTTCACACAGATGAACACAGAGATATTTATCCACTGAACCCCTACCTTATGGCAGCCCAAACAATAGTTCATATTAATAATGATAAATTAACTTTTTTTATTAAATTCGTGTAGGTTCAGAATTTATATTTATGAAGCGCCATAAACATCTCCCCCTCCTGGTTTTTGCTTTTGCTTTATTGTCGACCTCATCATTTGCCCAAAAAAGAAAAATGGGTAAGCGATATGTATTTGACAACCTTTCCAAAGGCTCTTTTTGTACAGGCATCAGTGCCTCAGGAAACTGGTTTAAAGCCGATGATATAGGTACAGTTAATTTAAAAGCGGGATATTTTTTTATTGATCAATTGAACACCGGACTAACAGGTGAATACCAAACCACAGGAACTCTTAAAACACAAAAAAGTGGCGGATTGTATGCAAGATACTATTTCATGAATAAGCACCTTGCTGTCTTTGGTGAAGGAAGTTTTTTAAAAGGCCAGAGCCAGATAAAAGGAGATGCTACCAAATTGCCGGTAACACAGTTTGGAGGTTCTATTGGCGCTGCGTGGACCGGAGTACTTGAACATTTCGGATTTGAAGTGTATGAAGAATTGATAAATGAAAAAGTAGGACCTAAGTCTGAATTGTACTTCCTGCTATCGGTTAGGATGAATATTTATTTCTGATTTCTGATTTTCGACTCCCCTTCGACAGGCTCAGGGGCAGGCTGCTCAGGATAACAATTCACAATAAACCATTATCAAGACCTACAAAACAAAAGCAAGGTCATGCTGAATTTATTTCAGCATCTTTCTTTTAGGATCAAAGATTCTGAAACAAGTTCAGAATGACATCCTTAAGTTCCTGCTAGCGATTTTGTATCAGACAAACAACTTTCCAGGGTTGAGGATCTCATTTGGATCGAATACTTTCTTTATTTGCTTTTGCAACTCAATTGCTTTCGGAGAAAAAGCAATATCCATGTAGTGTTTTTGCACCCATCCTATTCCATGTTCACCGGAAAGTGTTCCGCCAAGTTTTACGCACAGTTGAAAAATCTCCCTTATACCTTGAGTTAGTTTATTGTTCCAATCATCATCGCTCATATCTCCTTTAATAATGTTTACGTGCAGATTACCATCGCCGGCATGTCCATAACAAACAGATCTGAAACCATATTTTTTCCCGGTGTCCTTTATTCCCTTTAAGAGTAGAGGTAATTCCGCACGGGGCACAACAGTATCTTCCTCTTTATAAATAGAGTTTGACTTAACCGCTTCAGCCACACTTCTTCTTAATTTCCAAAGTGAAGCCTTTTGTTCACTGCTTTCCGCAAATAAAATATCATCGCATTCATAATGTGAAACTACTTCATTAATTTTTTCGCAATCCTTATATAACACGTCCAAATCATTCCCATCCACCTCAATAAGCAAATGCGCCTGGATATCGGGTTTAATATTTAAGTTTAATCCTTCAACATATTTTAATGTCCAATCAATCGCATCACGTTCCATAAATTCCATCCCGCTTGGTATTATACCCGCACGAAATACCGCGGATACAGCTTCACAGGCTTTTTCGGCAGAGAAAAACGGAACAAGCATCACTAAATTTTTTGTGGGATATGGCAATAATCTGAAAACAATTTTTGTAATAACACCCAAGGTGCCTTCACTCCCAACGATTAGCTGGGTAAGATTATATCCTGTAGAGTTTTTTAAGGTATTAGCACCTGTCCAGATAATTTCACCGGTTGGCAATACTACTTCCAGGTTCAGTACATAATCTTTTGTAACGCCATACTTTACTGCTTTAGGGCCGCCTGCACATTCGGCGAGATTACCTCCAAGGAAACAACTTCCTTTACTTGCAGGATCAGGTGGATAAAACAATCCCTTCTCCATTACCGCATCCTGAAAAACCTGGTTGATAACTCCCGGCTCAACCGTTGCCTGCAGATTACGCTCATCAATAAAAATTATTTCATTGAAACGCTCCATTGATATTACCAAGCCACCAAAAACAGGAAGAGCACCCCCACTTAACCCGGTACCCGCACCACGTGGTGTCACCGGAATTTTAAATTCATTACATAATTTTAAGAGAGAAGAGATTTCTTCGGCAGTACGAGGTTTTACAACTGCTTCGGGAAAAAATTTCAGGTCTTCTGTTTCGTCGTGAGCGTATGCTTCTACTTTTTCATCACCAACCAACACAAACTGTTCACCAACAATTTTTTTGAAAATTTCAATATGCTGTTGTGTGATTTTGCTGTACATAGCTTATCAAAAAAACTTTGAACTAAAAACTTAATCACCAACTCCCACCCGATCCTCCGCCATTAAATCCACCACCACCGCCACCAAAGCCTCCAAAACCACCGCCTCCGCCACCAGAAAATCCGCCTCCGCCGCCTCCAAAACCCCCACCAAAAAATCCGCCGCCATAATTCCTTCCACTCCCTCCAATTGTATACCCTCCGCGCCCGCCTTTTTGCTTCATCATAAATATAATGACAAGCAAAACAATAGCCACAACAAAAAACGATGATAATCCCTTTTTCTTTTTCTTACCATAATCAGAATAGCTATACTCTGATTTTGAAAGACTCATCAATACATTTGTGGCACGATCGAGACCTTCGTAAAAATTTTTCTGTTTAAACTGAGGGACTATTTCATTGTCAATTATCCTACTTGTGGCGGCATCAGGGATAATACCTTGTAACCCTCCATTCGGTGCAATAAAGATCACTTTTTTATTACCATCAGATTCTGTTGGTTTGACCAATATGACAATACCATTTTTATATTTCTCCTGACCAACGCCCCACTTTCTTCCCAATTTTGAAGCAAACTCATAAGGTGAATAACCAGCCAGGTCATCAACAATTACAATCACAATTTGGTTGGACGTCGCGTTGTTAAACTCAACCAGTTTATTCTCTAACGCTTGTTGCTCTGATCCCGATAAAAAATTCGGAAGTTGTTTGGAAAAATTATTTACTAGTTTGGGCGGATTGGGAACATCAGGAATTTTATCCTCCTGCGCAATGGCAGTAAAACCAATAAATAAATAAGCTAATAAAAGTGAAATTATTTTTTTCAACGCAGGTTAGTTATGATTAAAAGTTACATCGTTCGAAAGCTCATCCTTATCATCGTGCTGCAAAGGAAAATGTTTTTTTAATTCATTGCCTGCCATGATAATTCCTTCGCACAACCCTTTTGTAAATTCTTTTTCTTTAAAACAGCTCTGCATATGGGTTTTGATGTTGTCCCAGAAATCATTAGGGACAACATCATTTATACCTTTATCACCGACAATTGCAAATTTATGATCAACAACAGCCAGATAAACCAATACACCATTCCGTTCTTTGGTTTCATGCATCTTAATCTGCTCAAATACTTTTACAGCCCTCTCTACAGCATCCACCGTGCAATTATTTTCAATGTGCACGCGAATTTCACCAGAAGTATTTTTCTCTGCTTCAGCAATAGCGGTCTCTATCCGCTTTTGCTGATCAAGATCAAAAAATGTTTTTGCGTCGGCCATTAATTATTTTGTATCGAACTTAACCGTAGGAGCCTTTTCTGCGCCTTTATCAGATTCAAAATATGCACGTTTTTCGAAACTAAACATACCTGCCCACATATTACGCGGGAATGTTCTTATATATGTGTTGTAGTCCTGAGCAGCCTCATTGAATTGAGTACGGCCAAAAGTTATTCTATTTTCTGTGCCCTCCAATTGGTCCTGAAGACGAATAAAATTTTCATTCGCTTTAAGGTTTGGATATTGCTCCGCAACGACTAATAGTCGGGATAACGCACCACTTAATGCACCTTGAGACTCCTGGAATTTTTGCAAAGAAGCCGCATCCAACTTAGATGGATCAATAGTAATGCTGGTTGCTTTCGCACGAGCCTCGATCACAGCTGTTATAGTCGATTTCTCAAAATCCGCATAACCCTGAACTGTGTTTACCAGGTTAGGAATAAGATCCATACGACGTTGGTATTGATTCTCTACTTCTTGCCAGGTTTTAGTTACATTCTCGTCTTTTACAGACATATTGTTGAAAGAATTACAACCCGAATACCCTAAGGATAAAATTAAGAATGCAAAGATTCCCAAAAAAATTAAACTCTTTTTCATGTTTTGTTATTATTTAAGTAAAATTACAAATAAACTGACAAACCACATACCACCCCTATATCATCCCAAAATCAATGACAAACTGACTGTAATTGTCATGTATTGGTAATGTTAAAGAAACATGAGCTTTTGCAAAGAGCAATTTTTAGCAGAATTGACAGAAATTGTCAGATAAATATTAAAAAATGCAAATGCACATATTTTCTTATTTTTGCTACGCATGTCCTTCACCAATCATTCCAGTTTTAAATTAGGTATACTCGGTGGTGGCCAGTTGGGTAAAATGCTTTTGCAGATTACCAATAAATGGGGCATCGAAACATATGTGCTCGATCCTGCTGAAGATTGCCCTGCAGCAAATACCTGCACCCATTTTGTTAAAGGAGATTTTACTGATAAACAGACTGTGATCGACTTTGGAAAAATGGTTGATGTAATAACTATAGAAATTGAAAATGTAAATACCGAAGCACTGTTTGAATTAATAAAATTAGGTAAAAGTGTTTTTCCGCAGCCTGCCGTTATTAATACCATACAGGACAAGGGGCTTCAAAAAGAATTTTACAAACAACACCATCTTCCAACCTCATCATTTTTTTTAGTGAGTAACAAGGAAGAAATTCTTATCGCTTATAAAGAACAAAAAATAAAAATTCCGTTTGTACAAAAACTAAGGAAGGGTGGTTATGATGGCAGAGGTGTTTATGTGATAAAAAATGAAAGCGATCTTCCGCAATTGATGGATGCACCAAGCGTGATAGAAGAATGCGTAAATATTAAAAAAGAAATTTCAGTAATTGTTGCAAGAGATGTGGATGGTAATGTAAAAGCCTATCCTCCAACAGAAATGCTGGTGAACGAAAAAGCGAATCTTCTCGATCTGCTTCAGTCACCAGCAACATTATCAAAAGAAAAAACAACAGAGGCTGTTGAGCTGGCAAAAAAAACCATAAATGCATTTGGCTTAACGGGAATACTTGCTGTTGAATTGTTTGTCGATAAAAACGACAATATTTTAATCAATGAAAGTGCGCCGCGGACCCATAACAGTGGCCACCATACAATTGAGTCGAGTGTTACATCACAATTTGAACAACAACTAAGAGCAGTAATGGGTCTCCCTTTAGGAAGTACGGAAATGAAACATCCTGCTGTAATGCTTAATTTATTGGGCGAACCTGGCCATAGCGGCGATGTGGTTTACAAAGGATTTTCGGAAACACTTGCTATAGAAGGGGCTAACGTACATATATACGGCAAAAAAGCTACAAAGCCATTTCGTAAAATGGGACATGTAACTATTACGGACAATAACCTGAATAGTGCGATTGAGAAAGCAACAAAAATTAAAAATATTTTAAAAGTTATATCCGGACATTAAAAATATACAAATGGGCAAAGAAAAAGTGGCAATTATAATGGGATCAGACTCTGACCTTCCAATAATGAATGAGGCAGTTATCTTTTTACATGATATGGGCATTGATATTGAAACCTCAATTGTATCCGCACATAGAACACCCGAACGAATGCTGGATTACGCGAAGAAAGCTCACGGCAAAGGAATAAAAGTAATTATCGCAGGAGCTGGTGGCGCCGCCCATTTACCTGGAATGGTCGCTGCAATTAGTCCGCTGCCTGTAATTGGTGTACCGATTAAATCATTTAATTCTATTGACGGTATAGACTCATTACTATCAATTGTTCAGATGCCTGGGGGTGTACCAGTTGCAACTGTTGCTGTAAATGGAGCGAAGAACGCAGGCATACTCGCTTTACAAATACTTGCTACACACGACCCTAAGCTTCTTAAAAAAGTGATTGACTACAAAGAAGGCATGAGAAAAACCGTAGAAAAAAAAGCAGCTGATTTAGAAAAGCATGGACCAACAAAATATTTAGCCGGCAAAAAGAAATGATTTCCTTTTTCATGATAAAAAAAATTATTTGTCTTATTGTTCTATGTTTTCTATTTGGAAACAACTATGCAGCGGAAAATGACACCCTGAAGAAAAAACAATTATTTGAAATAAGTTTCGGACAAAATCTGTTATTTATTTCTAACAGCAAAGTTGTTGACATCAGAAATCAGTCGGCGATTGTAATACCCACAAGCTCAGCGCTTTTTTTTGTGGAACTCAGGCCAAGTAAAAAATTAAAGATCCCGGTGTTTTTTAATTTACCAATTGAATCGAAACAATTTTTAGTGAACGGGCAACTGGTAAATGAAAAAGCAAATCCCACTTTTGGAAGTGGTATAGAATTCCGCATATTTCAATTAAAGCTCGATTCGAAATCAAAACTGGAATTGGAATTGGGCCCACTTATCAGTATTGTAACCTCAAAAAAGGGAAAGGTACTAATGGCACCGCTTGCAGCGGGCCGTTTCAGAATAACAAGAGGCGAAAACTTCGTGATGTATATAGGCAGTAATTATTCTTTTGGTGTTGATGCATGGGGTTTAATGTTTGGAACAGGAACAATGTTTTAAATGTAGCGCATGAAACTCTCCTTTGTTGACGGAATTTATTTTGTACTTATTTTTTTCTTTCTGCTTACAGGAATTCTGCTTTTAATAAAAAGCAAACAGAAAATTTCTAATTTCTTTCTTGGAGCAATACTAGTATTGTGCGGCTACGCTACATTTTGCAGATTTCTTGATATCTCAGGGCTCATAATAACGTTACCACATTTTATAGAAACCGATTTTGTTTTATTCTTCCTTACCCCTGCCCTATTTTTATTTTATGTAAAGAGCCATGTATTTAAAGAATCTATTTCGAGAAAAGCAGTTTTAATTAAGAGTATCCCATTTTTTTGCTCTCTCATTTTTCTGCTGCCCGTTTTTTTTATGAACACTTCTGAGAAAATTAATTATATAAAAACAGAAAGCGTTTCATCTTTAAGCTGGAGATACCTTGTGTTAAATACTTCCTTTTTTATATACAGCGTATCCTTTCTTTTTTACACACTTTTCTTACTAAGGAGATATACGCGTACGTTAAATGAGATCCCCGACAAAACAAAAAAAGAGATCGGCTGGATAAAAGCAATTTCAATAAGCCTTTTATTGATACAGGGAATTGCACTCGTTCTTCTTTTTTCTCCTGAAGAAAAAAAATTCAACTACTTACCAGGACTTCTTATCATCATGCTTGCTATACTTATTATTAAGTGGGTATTGAATGCCGAAGCCTTAAAAACAGAAAATGGAAAACAAAACGGCAATAAAAATCCCGCTCTTAAATTCACTGATATCGAAAAGTATGCGCTTCAGCTTGAAGAATTAATGAAAGATAAAAAACCTCATATAAATAAAGATCTATCTATAAAGGTGGGTTCTAAAAATTCACTTTTAGAGATTTGACTAAAAATCGGAGAAC
>CAZQIC010000054.1:0-29132 GCA_964593555.1 uncultured Bacteroidia bacterium
ATTTAATGAAGTATTTTTCATAAAAGAAAATTTGTTTATAATCCAAGCGCGATGTAGTTTAATTCAATTTAAACCAACTTCACCTTATACTTCTCCGCCATTTTTTTTACTTGTTCTTCGCTTATGCCATGATCGTTCTTACTATTGTGCCAATTTTCAACAGTAGCAACAAAAACAGTGTATGAATATTTTTGGGCGAGCTTAAAATATGGTTCTATTTCCCAGTCGAGGGTAAATGTATTATGAATAAATATTTTGGATACGCAATTTACCATAGCGCCTTCCGTATTTGCCTCACATTGTTTGTATGCCAAATGGTTTTGAGCAAAATCAAATTTGTATTCACCGCTCTTGGGATCGGTAAAATAATCATCAATAGAAAAAACAGGATATTTATTTTCGGAAAGTAAATGAGCCAAGGTAGTTTTTCCTGCACCGGGCAAACCTCTTAATAAGATTAAACTCTTTTCGGTATTCATTTAAAAATTTGAGGAACTTTTTTATCAACTAAAGTCTGTGGAACAGCCAAATCTGTTCCTAATTTTTTATTCAGCTTTTCAATAAAATAAGCAGATAGCAATGGCGATTCTTTTTCTACATTCTGGTGCACAAAAAAGTTTAATTCTTTTAATCCTTCATCATGCCATTTTTCTATTCTTACCAGCCAATCATCTAAACGCTTATAATCACTTTTGTGATTCGCACCCACCCAACGTATAAATGCTTTGGGAGTAGTCAAACGCATATGCATTAAATCTCTTCTGCCAGCGGTATCTACCAATACATTGGAAATATTATTTTTCTCTAATAAAGAATATAGTTCCGCAGAAACTTTCGGATCATTATACCAATCGGTATGCCTGAACTCTATCGCAAGTGGCGTTCCTTTCGGCCAGTTCTCAATAAATTTTACAACCCGATCAAAATCCTTTGGCGCAAAATTATTATGCATCTGCAAAAAGATCATTCCCAGTTTTTCTTCGAGACCACTCACAGCGTGTACAAACTCTTTCACCAATGGCTCAACACTGTTCAGTCGTTTTAAATGACTAATGTCCTGCCTTATCTTCGGATAAAATCTGAAATCCTTTGGAGTTTTATCTCTCCATTTTCCAAACTGATCTTTTCCGTAAGCCTGGTAAAATGTAGCATTCAGTTCAATGCTGTTGAATTGTGATGAGTAATATGCCAACTCATCCTTTGTCCCTCGCGGATAAAAGTTTTTAAGATCTGTTTTGTTCCACTTGGCACAGCCGACGTAAATTTTTAATTTTCCTTTTTTCGATTTTCCTAAAACAGTTTTTGTTTTGGGATCATCTTTTGGCAATTTAAAATCTATTTTACCGGGGTCATCTACTTTTCCGAATTCCATTTTAATGTGAGTTAATTAGATACGTAGCAATTATTCTCATCTCGACTTCGCTACCAATAACGTGTTTTTTCAATTGATTGATCACCACTAAGTTCCTTGATAGGGTGTGGTGGCCCGAAAATCCGCCGTGCTCGGGTTCGCTTGTGCGCGCTTACGGATCGGATTTTCTTGACTTTTTTTGGTTACTTTTTTGATCCAAGCAAAAAAGTGACAAGAAAAATAATATTCGAATGATTTTCGATTTACAGAAAATGTCATTTTATATTGCTTTTTTTGAAAAAAAATTACTCCTCGATGTGACATCGCTCAGGATGATATTTGAATACGTTATTTCAACAGGATAACATGCCCCACCTTTTCGTGTTCAACACCTAACAGATCTTTGTATTTTGCCTTCCAGACGTACACATCCTGCTGAGCAATATTACCTCCTCCATTTGCCTTACCATCCCATCCTGCTCCTAAGCTGTTCGATTTAAATATGAGGTTACCCCATCGATCATAAATACTAAATTCATATACTCCTTCACCTAAGCGGTATCCTTTAGGCACAAATATATCGTTAAGCCCATCATTGTTAGGCGTAAATGAATTAGGAACATAATATTCTGTTTCTGCATTACAATCATCTTCAGGAAGTACCGTAATTGTTTTGTAAGCGGTATCCGATCCAAATGCATTTGAAACAATTAATGATGTGGTATAAATTCCCGGTGTTGAATAACAAATACCATTCGGATTTTGATCGGTTGAATTATCCGGTGTACCACCCGGGAAACTCCATGTCCATGCTGCAGGGAAGTAAATACTACTATCGCGATAATTGATACATTCATCTTCACACAATGAACTATCCACTATATGAATTTTCGCAATTGGAGGTATTGAACATAGAACAAGGTTAATACTATCAATGTAATAATATGTATAAGCCAATGAACCCGCATTACAAGGATGAACAGGTATACCGCTTGCCTGTGTTGTAGTTGCTGCATTGCTGCGGAAATTACCAATGGTAATATAACTTTCACCGCCGGTTGCGGTGTATTGCCCTGATATCATTGTCCATGTTGCAGAATCCCTGATCACAGATGTTTCTTCTACCTGGGGAACAAAACCACTTAATACGCCAATCCCGGCAGCACCAATTGCACTGTTTGAAAAATGCGCACCAATATTATTCGATGACAAAGATGAGCGGCTGCTCCTTAATACTCTGAAGCTTAAACAATAAATTCCGTTTGCTACCAATGGTGAATTTAATGGCGCCTGCAGATATTCCCGTGAATTTGCATTGGCCTGGTAAATAATGATCCCAGCATAACCACTTCCATGATATG
Organism: uncultured Bacteroidia bacterium; assembly: GCA_964593555.1. Lineage (GTDB taxonomy): Bacteria > Bacteroidota > Bacteroidia > JAFLBG01 > JAFLBG01 > CAZQIC01. The sequence continues at coordinate 2,713 of CAZQIC010000054.1, forward strand.
GCGAAGCTACCCCAAAAAAATTATCAGGGGTATTTACAGTACATGCTCCTGCACAGGAATTAAAAAGATCGGAAGTGCCGGTATGAGCCCCTGGATAGGTCCATGGAGCTGCATAATTAAGCTGCGCTAAAAAAGCAGGACAGGGATTTACGGTTTCAAAACTCGGATTGGGGACCAAATTTTGAGCCTGATTTCTGCAAATGATTGCAAACAGAAATAGAAAAGACAACTTAATGCCCCATTTCATATTTGATACAAAACACCCCATTTTATTAAATTAATAAAAAAAACGCAACTATTCAAAATTATGAGACATTACGAGTAGGTTTAGATGTATCCGTGTTTATCAGTGTAATCTATGGTGAACATTTATTTTACCACAGATAGCACACCTGCCTGCCGGCAAGGCAGGGATTTTCACAGATGAAAAATAAAACAACCCTTTGAAAAAGCCAAGTTACATTTTTGCGCATTATCAATGTTTTATGCGGGAGAATAGACAATTTTTTTTGTCTCGAAGAAAGGTTCACTAAAGTAACTGCTGACATCAACAACTTTTATTCTTTTTTCGTAGCCTTTTAATTCTTCAGTGAGATCGCCGCCTTTAAGAGCAATGATACCATTTGGCATATGATTAAATCCCTTGTGTCTTATTTTTCCATTTACCCAGTCCTTTAAAACCGGGAACGCTGCAACGGCGCGTGTTAATACAAAGTCAAAGGTCTGCTCGACTTCCTCAGCCCTACCCTTTGCTGCTTCTACATTTGAAAGCTGCAATGCGTTGGCAACTTCAGTTACAACTTTAATTTTTTTACCGATGGAATCGATCAGAAAAAAATCCACTTCAGGAAAAAGTATGGCCAATGGTATTCCCGGGAACCCGCCGCCTGTCCCAATATCCATCACTTGTGACGCCGGCCTGAACTCAATAAATTTTGCGATGGCTAGTGAATGTAAAACATGATGCTCATAAAATGAATCCATGTCCTTGCGGGAAATAACATTGATGTCGTTATTCCATTTTACATATAAATCTTTTAATTCCCTGAAGCGGGACTTTTGCAATTCATCTAATGAAGGGAAATATTTTTCGATAGGGCTTATATCACTCATACTACTTCGCCTGTAAATTGGACCACATTGAAATATGTTGCATGGCTACGTAGCACCAGTGGCAAGGAATGCTAGTGTTGGCCTTCAGATTTTTTGAGGATATTATACAGGAATTCCCTCGCCCTGAATAATTGAGCTTTTACAGTGCCTAAAGGAAGATCAAGTTTTTCAGCAATTTCTTCGTAAGAAAGTTCTTCGAAATAACGCATCTCCACCAATACACGGTAACGTGGTTTTAATTTATCAACCACATCATGCATCATTTTTATCTTTTCCTTCTTCATCACCTTCTCTTCCGGATCAAGAATCTGGGAACGAAGATCCATGGACATTTCGCCGCCTTCATCATTTTCAAAAGTCCTATCGATAGAATAAGTAGCCGTGTTATTTTTTTTCCTGCGGATAAAATCAATACAGTTATTGGATGCTATTTTAAACAACCAAGTGCTAAATGCAAAATTAGGAGTGTATTGCTCTAGTCTTTTAAAGGCTTTTCCGAACGCTTCAATGGTTAAATCATCTGCATCATCCTTATTGTTCACCATTTTAAGCAGCATAAAATAAATGGAATCCCTGTAGCGGCCCATAAGTTCCGCATAGGCTTTCTGGTCCTTATTATCCAAGGCAAGCCTCACAAGCTTATAATCTTTTACGGCTTTCTCAGAAAGGTTTCCGTCTAATTGATCCATTTACTTTTACGAATAAAAAGATTGGTAAATCCCAATAATGGGTAAAAGAACATAATAATCAGTTCTAAAACCGGTGCTAAGATAAGCAAATCCTTTTCTTTTAGCCTTTTAGTAGCACCACTAAATATCACCATTTGCACAATAATACGGAATAAAAAAACACCCAGAATAACATAAACTTCATACTGCATAATAAGCAATACAACGAAAAGTATATAAAAAAAGTACTGACTTAAACCTAATGTCACCAAGCGTGCTTGTGTACCGGATTTATAAAACTTAAAAGTGGTAATGTGTCTTCTCTTTTGCCTTATCCAAAGCTTTAAGGTTGGTTTTACTTTAGACACCGTGATGCTTTCTTCATCTATTTCAACAGTGGTATTCTTCTTATTCGCCACCTCATTTATAAAAAGATCGTCATCGCCTGATGCGATATGATAATGTGAAGCGAAACCTTTATTGTTAAAGAAGGCCGTTTTAGTGTAGGCCAGGTTTCTTCCAACTCCCATATACGGTCGTTTAGCAAGTCCGAAACCTAAATACTGAAGGGCGATATAAAACGTGTCGTAACGGATCACTTTATTCAAAAAACCCGGCGTTTTTTCATAAGCTCCATACCCCAGTACTATCGTTTTATCCTGCTGCATATGCTGCATCATATTTCTGAGCCAAAATTTACCATTGGGTTTACAATCGGCATCAGTCAATAATAAGTGTTCATGAAGTGCTCCCTTAATCCCCACCATTAAAGCGAATTTTTTGCCATGGTAATGATTCTCGTCTTCCTTAATGGTGATCACACGCAGGTTATTGAACTTTTTTGAAAACTCATCCAATACATCCGCCGTATTATCATAAGAACAATCGTTCACAACGATCACCTCAAACTGCGGGTATTCCTGCTGAAGAATTACAGGAAGATGATTGACCAGGTTCCTTTCTTCGTTACGTGTACAAATAATTACTGATGTTGGCTGAAGCTCGCCGGGGGTTACTTTTCTTTTATAAAATGCCACCCTTCCAAAAATACCTATGTAATACCAAAGCTGAAAAAGCGCGCACAGCAAAAAAAGTCCGAGTATTACAAGCTCAATCGTTATATCGTTAATGGTCATAAAATAATTAAAGTTCAAAGGTATACGGAAGCAGTGTATGCGATTGTATTATCTTTGAAAGGTTTTAACAAATTAATTAACAAGTTGATTGCTGGTTGTTAGTTGTTGATTATTGATGAAATTTGACTTTGAAATTTGAACTAAAACATACCGACAAAGGAAGCAAGGCGCGTGCGGGAAGCGTCACTACCGCTCATGGGGTAATTGAAACTCCCATATTTATGCCGGTAGGTACAGCAGGTACGGTTAAAGCTGTGCACCAGCGGGAATTGATCAACGATGTAAAAGCACAAATAATTTTAGGCAATACTTATCACCTGTATTTACGTCCGGGTTTACCTGTTATTGAAAAAGCCGGTGGCCTCCACAAATTCATCAATTGGGACAGACCCATACTTACCGATAGCGGCGGATACCAGGTATATTCCCTTTCTGCGAACAGGAAGATAAAGGAAGAAGGAGTAAAATTTAAATCACATATTGATGGCTCTACACATTTTTTCTCACCGGAGAACGCCATCGATATACAAAGAAGCATCGGGGCTGATATCATTATGGCATTTGATGAGTGTACTCCCTACCCTTGTGATTATAAGTACGCAAAAAAATCGATGGAGATGACCCATCGTTGGCTAAAGCGTTGCTGCGATCGCTTTGATAGTACAGAACCAAAGTATGGGTATGAACAAACTTTTTTTCCAATCATACAAGGAAGTACTTATAAAGATCTTCGAAAAGCTTCAGCAGAAGTTATCGCCTCTTTTAACAGGGAAGGAAATGCTATCGGTGGACTATCCGTTGGAGAACCTGCAGAAGAAATGTATTCCATGACCGAATTAGTATGCGAAATACTACCAGTCGAAAAACCACGTTATTTAATGGGCGTTGGTACACCTGTAAATATTTTAGAATGTATTGCTTTGGGTATTGACATGTTTGACTGCGTTATGCCAACAAGGAACGCGCGCAACGGCATGTTATTTACCAGTGAAGGAATAATTAATATACGTAACGAGAAATGGAAAGAGGATTTTTCTGCGGTGGATCCAAATGGCTCGGCTTTTGTAGATGAATATTATACAAAAGCATATCTGCGGCATTTAAATCACTCGCAGGAGATACTCGGAGCGCAAATTGCAACAATACATAACCTGAGATTTTATCTTTGGCTGGTAGAAGAAGCAAGAAAACATATTATAGAAGGAACATTTGCCGATTGGAAAAATGGGATGGTAAAAAAACTGGGAACTAAACTGTGAAAAAGTTAGACCTGTACATATTTAAAAAATTCCTCGGAACATTTTTCTTTTCGATAACGCTAATCATTGTGGTGGTGATCGTGTTTGACATTTCGGAGAAGATCGAAGATTTTATTAAGAAGGATGCGCCGCTTCATGCTATCGTATTCGATTACTACTTTAACTTCATTCCCTATTTTGTAAATCTTTTTAGTCCGCTGTTTACATTTATCGCAGTAATATTTTTCACTTCGCGTTTAGCATCACGCACAGAAATAGTTGCCATACTCAGCAGCGGCATCAGCTTCAAGAGATTTCTTGTCCCTTACTTTTTAGGCGCTACTGTTCTCGCTTCACTGTCTTTATATCTTAACAATTCATTGATACCGGAAACAAACAAAACCCGACTTCAGTTTGAAAATACGTATATAAATAATGCATACAGGAACCAGGGTGTAAACATTCACAGGCAAATTGCACCCAATACATACGTATATGTTGAGCGGTTTAATAATACTGATAATACAGGTTTTAAATTCTCTCTTGAAAAATTCGATAAGGGCAAATTAAAATATAAAATGATGGCGGAGAATATTAAGTTCGATTCCGTTAATCAAAAATGGAGGATCAACAAATATTTCGAAAGGTATATCGGCGAAAAATCGGAGACTATGCGCAGCGGCAGCTTCATAGACACAACGCTAAATCTCAATCCAAGAGATTTTGGCGCCAGGATCAACAATATTGAAACCATGAACAGAGTGGAGCTGAACACATTTATTGAAGATGAAAAAAGTAAGGGATCCGGAAATATTGAAGTTTATGAATTGGAAAAATACAGAAGAATAGCCACTCCTTTTTCCACTTTTATTTTAACGCTAATTGGAGTTTCATTGGCAAGTCGTAAAGTGCGCGGCGGTGTTGGACTTCACATGGGATTAGGGCTACTCATAAGCTTTTCCTATATTTTATTTATGCAAGTATTCAATACCTTTGCGGCAGGAGGTTTGTTATCACCGGCCATTGCGGTATGGATACCAAACATACTTTATGGAATTTTAGGAGGATTTTTATTTATGACGGCACCAAAATAATTTAACATGCGATTTTTTTTTCTTCTATTACTTTTTCCTTCACTACTATTAGCACAAACTCCATTATTTGGCCCGGAAATAGCTGTGACAATAAATAGTTACACCATCGATGCTATGGAGCCATTCATATCAACTGATGGCAATGCCCTGTTTTTTAACAGCATTAATAATAATACCAACACCACTATATTTTATGCCGGAAAAATTGACGACACTACTTTTAATGCCATTGGACCACTGCCTGTTGTAAACCAAACAGTAACTCCTTTTTTAAATGCGGTTGCATCAATTGATACAGATACTACCTTTTATTGGATCACCACCCGAAATTACCCTGCTGATTACGACAACTTGCATCATGTATCATTTCGTCAGGCCGGACCCGTAAATTTCGGACCGATTCGCGGAGATTTTAATATTCACATACCTGGATGGTTGATAATGGATGCTGCAATAAACTACAATGGTAACTACTTGTATTACTGTAACGCTTTTTTCCAGGGAACGACCTGCAATGGCGGATTGCCATGCAAAGGCAGATTAGGAGTAGCACAAAAAGTAAACGACTCTACTTTCAACAAACTTCCGAATACAGATCTCATTATGGCTACTGTTAATGACACTAACTATGTTGTGTATGCGCCTCATATTTCAAGTGATGGATTAGAATTGTATTACACCCGGTTTTCTCAATCGGCATTACTAAATACCGAAATATGTGTCGCTGTAAGAACCGGTACGCTGCAGGTATTCGGAACTCCTGTGGTAATATACAGTGCCAATGGCTTCGCACCTGAAGCACCAACGCTGAGCACCGATAAAAATAAACTTTATTATCACAAAACACAGGGCGGCATATATAAAATATTTATGCGTTACAGAACGGGCTATGTTGGTGTTGGGGAAAAAGAAAAGAAAAAATTCAGCTGTTACCTTGATGGCAAAAAACTTTTGATAAATAAGGACGGCTCAGCTTCCACAATGATAGTGGAACTTATTAATAACGAAGGAAAAATAATTTTCAGCAAACAGCTGAACACCGAAGAAAAAAGCATTGATCTTGAAAAATATAATTTAACAAATGGAATTTACTTTGTTAACCTAAAGACAGAAAGCAACAGTACAACGAAGAAAATTGCAATAATAGATTAATGATCAGATATGACCTTCCAACTGCATTTTATTTTCCAGTTTAGTGGATAATTTTCCAGGTTCAAAAATACCTCTGGATACTTTTTCACCAAAAGCATTTTTCAACGCAGCTAAAAAAAACAGTACGGGAACATCCACTTCAGACTCTAATTTGATAAAATCAGAATTCCTCTCAACTTCATTTTGGGGCTTCATAAACTATTGGATATAATACAAATCTACAACCGTTAATACCCAAAATCAATTCAATCGCTACACATTCATTACCGAAGTAAGAAAACGCTGCATTATTAGTTATTCGAACGAAAGCAAACTTTGGAAAAACAAAAAATCGTCTGAAGAAAAACGATTTTCATAATCAGCAACCAGATATTTGTCGATCATCTGGTTAGTTTACACTTAAGTTGAAAGAATAATCTATTGTTCGTAGAAAATTACACCTTACGTATCATTTTAATGCTCGCATGGCAAGAAACATTTCATTAAAGCGCTCCACTACCCTGTTCTTAAAATCATCTGTGATTAATTTTTGAATGGACTCTAAACCCTGAACTTCATCAGCATTAAACTTAAAAACCTGTTCCATCGGACCTGCTTCAAATTTCACAATGTATTTATCATTCATGTGAAACACAGTAATGGTAAGACTTTGATGTGGTATTCTTCCTACAATTCGCATATTTAATTTTACTCTTCTAATATTTAACTCGGTTTATTACCCCTATACCCCTTACCCTATCTCCCTAATTCCCTTTTCCGCTATTTACCTTATTGGTCCTTTTGTCATAAAATCAATATCACCAGAGTCATCTGCATCAAAAATGGCTTTTATCGTATCCGCTAAATTAGCATAATGACCAAAGCCATTTGCTCTTAACCATTTGGCTGCGCCCTTATCTTTGTTAATAGAATTACTTGTTGCGGCCCACACTACGAATTTATTTTTCATCATCCATTGAAATGCATCGCTATCACCTCTCACTGCTTTAACAAAAGCCAAAACCATAGTATATTTATTATCTAACAACCATTTCATTGGACCCTCTTCTCCTTGCAGTGCAGGCTTTAACAATAAAAGTTCAGGCATTTTTTTTTCATTGAGCCAGTTTAATGCCGCAGTATCCTCCTGTAAATACGCGGTTAATTTTTCTATCACTTCTTTAGAGTAAACCATCAGAACCTTGCAATTGTTCGTATGTTCAATATGCGCCCGGTCAAATAGTTTGGTATTGCATATGAACGATTACTAATATCTTTTATCCATAAATACGAAACGGTATTGTTTACATCCAGCAGGTTAAACACTTCCATACTTATCCATACCGATTTAAAATTATGGAACGGATTGTGTTTCGATAATGGCTTTTCTTCTTTAATAACCTGGTAAGAAAAACCAATATCCACCCTCCTGTAAGGAGGCATTTTCAATGTGTCTCTATATTTAGCAAAATCAGGTGGGCCAAAGGGAATTGATGTTCCAAACAATAAATTCAAATGCATTTTAAAATCCGGGAAACGCGGTAAATAATCCTGGAAGAAAATACTGAAGCTTACTCTTTGATCGGTTGGTCTTGGAATAGATCCAGGTTCATGACGAATACTATCCGCCCTTTGTGTATCTAGCGTATAGCCTGAAACAATTTTTTCTCCGCTCTTATTGTAGTAATCATAGTAATAATCGTTAAGAATATCTTCCTTCGTCTGCATGATGGAAAGGCTAGCCCAGGATTCAATTCCCTTTACGAATTCCCCATTCACTTTCATATCAATCCCTGTGGCATAACCTCTAGCGCTGTTCTCAGCATAATATCGTATGCGGACGTTATCAACTTCGTAAGGAATAATACTGCTCAAGCTTTTGTAATAGGCCTCTGTGATAAACTTAAACGGTCTGCGCCACGCACGAAAGTTATAGTCACTGGAAAGTAAAAAGTGAATGGATTGCTGCGCTTTCACATTTGTATTTACTTCTCCATATAAATTCCTCAGTTCACGATAAAATGGCGGCTGACAATAATATCCTCCGGAAGCCTTGAATAAAAAATCACGTTTCCAATTTGGCTTATATGCCAGTGTTGCGCGCGGACTTACCACTGTTTGTCCGTTAAGGTCCCAATAATTTGCACGTACTCCCACAGTAAAAGTTAATTCCGATGTATCCTTCAATTCTTTATTGAAGACATATTGCGTATAACCCATTACGCGTCCTGAGCTAAGCTTCTCTTTTGTTTTTACAACTTCCAGCAATTCAATAACACCGGGATTCCCCTGTGGTAAGGAGTAACCGGCCGAATCGATCATTTTCCATTCGCTGAGCTTATCATTAATAATTTCTGTTTGATAACGTACGCCCCAAAGTATTCTCTGTTTTTTATTTATCTGATTAGCTCCTTTATGTTCAAAATTATATACCGTTGCATTCAGATTATTTCGTGCATGATTTAAAAACGTACCAACGCCAAGTGTAGCTACCGACTGACCGAAATTCTTTTTCCCAATATCTCTTTCTAACTCATCAATATAATATTGTCCCTGAATATCAAAAGATTCATTTTCGAAAGTGCGGAATGTAGAAGTAATGAACTTCATGCTCAGCCTACCGTTAGGATGATAATTAAAAGATGCGGCACCAGTATACGTTTCGAAATCATCTATTTCTGCGCCATCAAAATAAACTTTAAGCTGCAATGCTTTATTGATAGTCCCAAATTCTGTTTCCCTTGTTTGCGGAACAACGATGTATTTATTTCGCGCGTAATTACCCAGCACATTTAATTCCCACACATCAGAAATATCATACGTCAAAAAAGTTTGAAGATCAGCAAACCAAGGTCGGTAATCGCCTTGCTCATCGCTGGTACCCAGGACCCTTCTTTGTGTTTTATACCTTGCCCCCATGATCCATGTAAAACGAAAATCTTTTGAGGCACCCTCTAAATGAATATTACTTCCCTGCAAACCACCTTGAATACTTCCATTAAATTTCCTGGGACGGCGATACTGCACATCCAGCACCGATGACATTTTATCTCCGTATTTTGCTTCAAATCCACCGGCAGAAAAAAGTACAGAAGAAACCATTTCAGAATTAATGAAACTTAATCCTTCCTGCTGCCCGCTACGCACCAGGAACGGGCGATACACTTCAATATCATTTACATAAACAAGATTCTCATCAAAGTTGCCGCCTCGTACAGAATATTGTGAGCTCAATTCATTCCTGTTAGAGACGCCAAGCTGCGAGAACAGTATAGAGTTAAAATCCCCGGAAGCACTTGGGATAAATGACACAATCTTAGGATCAAGACGTATCATACTTGTTGTTCTCAATTTATCTTCTATCACCACACTGTCCAATATCGTTCTTGCAGCTTCTTTTAATTGTCTATTCACTAAAAGTTTTTCTTCCGGTTTTAAATTCAATCTTATTTTTTCGGTAGAGAAATTAATGCCTGACAAAACGATTATAATATCTTCCTCTGCCGGCACAGTGTATTCAAACTCTCCTTCTTTATTGGTAAATACGGGGGTATTTGATCTTCCGAACAATGAGACAGTAATGTCTTCAAGAGGTTTGCCATTTTTATCGGTGACTTTTCCATATACAACTGCATTTTGCTGCGCAAAAGCTTTACCGGAAAAAATACATAAGAAAATAAAAATTAACTTATGATATCTAATGATTGTATTTAGGAATGGAGCGAGCAAAAATTATTTGTCTTTATTTTTAAAATCTCCATTTTGCCAGGCCTTAATAAATTTAGACCAAGCAATAGGGTTAAACAAATTGATGGAAGGATATTGCCCGGCATAATACAGTTTACTGTATTGTTGTTGCATAGTGTATTTATAATTAAGGCTTGCATCAGCGGGCACACCCATCATCCGTTCCCTCATCCTTTCCTGTTCAAGATTATTTTCTGCGCGTAACAGGTCATCGTTAGGTAAGTTAAGATCCAGGAATGCTTTCCTGAATTGTTCTGGTGTTGGCCAGGGATAAATAATTGCTTCTTTTAACAAAACAGTATCAGGCCTTAATACTTCTATCAGCGAATACTTATTGCTGGTGAGTGTATCCGGAATTATAAAATATCCCGGCTTATATCCAAGTGCTGCAAATTCAATAGTATCCCTGGTTTGAACAACCAGGGAAAAATATCCGTAATAATCACCTATAGTGCCTCTCTGTGTGTTCTTAATGATAAGACTTGTGAAAGGAATCGGTTTTAAGCTGTCGCTTCCAACAATTACCCCCGAAAATTGTATCAGGGGCCTGTAACCCGACTGCCCCTCTGTCTTCTTTGTCTGACCAAGAGATGACAACGAAAGAATTGCAAATAAAAAGGAAAAACAGCCCGACTTAAAGAAACTATACATAGTTGTAAAGGTACAAAACGAAATCTCAATATTTGCGATATATATAACCCATTTATATGCATATTATTGTGTGAAAACTATTCATTTTTGTAACTTTAAAACCTATCAGCCCTCATGCAATGAGACTAGTTTTATTTACTACGATGTTTGCTTTTTGGTGTTCCGCAAGTGCGCAGATAACTATCACTAAAAACGACATGCCACTTGTTAATGACACCCTAAGGGTAAGCAATACGGCAACCATTGGTACCTCTGACCCTACTTTAACCGACACCAATTATACCTGGGATTACAGCCACCTTACTTACATTACCCAAAAAATAGACACGTTTGTATCTGTTAGTACAACACCATTTCTTTACCAGCTTTATTTCAATAACATTATAATGTACCCCACAACAAAAGCGGACCTGGCTGTGAAAGTGGCAACGCCAATACTTACTACAGGTCTAACGCTAAGCAATGTTTTTGAATATTACAAAAAACCAACCAGTTCATATATTGATGTTGGTTTTGGTGCCGAGATAAATAGTATTCCCACCTCTGTAAGGTTTGATTCACTGGATTATATATATCAATTCCCAATGAATTATGGTAATGCGGACTCCTGCATTTCTAAATATGCATTAAACATTCCATCGTTGATTTATTACGGACAAAGAAAAAAGCGTGTGAATGAAATTGATGGATGGGGAACATTAACTACCCCGTTTGGTACCTTTCAGACGCTAAGAATAAAAACAACTTTGAATGTTACTGATACGGTATATATAAACTCATTGAGCTTCGGAAGTAAATTCAATAGGCCAACGGAAATTCAGTACAAATGGCTGGGAACAAACAGCAGGATACCATTGTTGCAAATAAATACAATCAGCGGATTGATAACATCTGTTGTATATAGGGACAGCGCAAGAGTTAATCTTAATCCATTACCAAATGGTATCCCGGAATTAAACACCATGAGTAACTTGAGGATATATCCTTCTCCTGCATCATCCGAGATCAGTATTAATTACTCGCTCAATAAAACAGATAATGTAACAGTAGAATTATATGATGTTTTTGGGAACAAATTAAATACTTTGTTTAGTTCCATCCAGCATGCAGGTACTCATAATTTAATCGCCGATGTGAACAAACTTTCTATCGCCAATGGAGTTTATACGGTAAAAATGCAGATTGGAGATTCATTTAGTCAAAGTCAAAAAATAATTATAGCACGCTAATAATAAAATAAAAACATGAAATAGCCATCCGCCTTAGGCGGATAAACCTCCAAAAGGGATGGCGTATTTTATCTGACAATCAGAAATTTTAAAAATTATATACAGATGAAACATATAGTAGTAATCGGATCGGGAACAATGGGGAATGGAATTGCGCACACGTTCGCGCAATATGGATTTAATGTGGCGTTGGTAGATATATCTCAGGATGCATTGAACAAAGCGTTAGCAACGATCGGAAAAAATCTTGACAGGATGGTTAGCAAAGCTGTCATAACTGAGTTGGATAAAAACAACACGCTCAATAACATTAAAACATTCACATCATTAAAAGATGCAATTGCTAATAACACTGATCTTGTTGTAGAAGCAGCATCAGAGAATGTAGATATTAAATTGAAAATTTTTAAAGAGATCGATTCACTTTGCCCGGAACACACCATACTTGCGTCTAACACATCATCAATTTCCATTACAAAAATCGGTGCCGCTACTAAACGTCCGAACAAAGTTATTGGGATGCACTTTATGAATCCTGTACCAGTAATGAAATTAGTAGAGGTAATAAGAGGTTACTCAACGAGTGATGAAGTAACAAACCTTATAATGCGGGTAACAAAAAGTTTAAACAAGATACCTGTAGAAGTAAATGATTACCCAGGATTTGTGGCGAATAAAATTTTAATGCCAATGATCAATGAAGCCATCATAACTTTATATGAGGGCGTTGCAGGCGTTTCCGAAATTGATACGGTAATGAAATTAGGAATGGCTCACCCAATGGGTCCACTACAATTAGCGGACTTTATCGGTCTTGATGTTTGTCTTTCAATCTTAAATGTATTGCGTGATGGTTTTGGAAATCCCAAATATGCACCTTGCCCTTTGTTAGTAAATATGGTAACTGCCGGGCATCTTGGTGTAAAATCCGGTTCAGGATTTTATTCTTATACACACGGAAGTAAAGACCTTGTGGTTGCAAGCCAGTTCAGAAAAAAAGAATTGGTATAAATTCAAAAGATATTTTTGTATTTAATAGATGGAGACCAGAGACCACAAAAAACGGGGCGTAACGAAAAGCCATAAGAGTAGACAACTAAATACAAACCCCATGAAATTGAGAATTACTTTTTCAAGTTTAATGATTGCACTTATGTGCACTTCCAACATTTCTTATGCAGGTAATACTATTGCCGCGCTGCCTGATTCAGGCAGCTTTACGCACCACGTTGGCGAAGCCTTTGGTGGGGGAATTGTATTTAAAGTTTTTAAAGGCGACGATGGAAAAGAACATGGACTGATCGTTGCGGTAGAAAATCTTGGCAGAGCAACATGGAGCGCAAACACAAGCCAATTGATCGGAGCGAGCAGCAAATCAGATGGAGCAGCAAACACTGCTATGATCATTAAAGCAGGAGGAGCTAAAACAGAAGCTGCCGGACTTTGTGATGCTTACGAAAAAGATGGGTTTTCTGATTGGTATTTGCCGGCAATTGATGAACTGGAAGTATTAAATAAAAACATCAAAACAGAAAAAACATCGGCACCTCAATTTTTGTGGTCCTCTACAGAAGATCATCCTGGAAGTGCACTGGGCTTCGATTTTAATGAAGGTACGTCATCAATGAGCAACAAAAAAAGAAATGCAACAGTAAAACCTATAAGGGCATTTTAATACGGATTTTCTCAAACACCATCCGGATTTATTCGGGTGGTGTTTTTTTATTGATAAATAATACTTTTGAATTCACCCGCATATTCATTAACTTTAGTAATTATGAAAAAACTCCTTGTAGTTTTCCTTATCACGTTATTAAACACCGGAACCAATTGCTTCGGACAAGCTAATCCACCGAAGAGCGATACCCTTGTTTGGTATACAGATATTATGAAGGCCCAGGAAGTTTCCAAAGCAACAAACAAACCTATTTTTGCTTTTTTTACCGGGAGTGATTGGTGTGGATGGTGTAAAAAAATGCAACGGGATGTTTTTGCAAAAAAAGAATTTCTTGCTTGGGCTCCCAAAAATGTAATATTGCTTGAATTGGATTTTCCAAGAGGAAAACAATTACCCCAGGAAATAGTTCAACAAAATAACAGCCTGCAGCAAACATTCCAGGTTAAAGGCTTCCCAACTGTTTGGATGTTCTATTTGATTAGGGATGAAGCCAAACAAACATTCAATATATCTGCAATTGGTTCATTAGGTTATCCACAGGGAGCACAAGTTGGTAAGGAGGAAGCAAAATTTTTGAATGACGCCAATGATTTGATCTCTAAGTACGCTCTTCAGCCTCAGTAAGTTTTCTTAGATCAGCCTATTTTCCTTTACTCAGCTCATTTCCTATCCACGTCGAGAATATTGCAGCACCCTTATCATTCAAATGATCTGCATCACGCCATAATTTTTTATCTGTCAATTCGGTCCGGGGCATAACCAATACAGGTGCCAGTGAATTATAAAATTCCATTCCTTCTATCGGCACGGGTTGACTGCTATATGAAGGTATATACAAAAAGTAAACCTGAGAATTATTTGCTTTACAAAGATCAACAAGAGCTTTTATCCACGATTCAGGATATCCTATATTGAATTGCCTGATGGGATTTGAATCCGCACTTAAATTCACGGCTGGTTCAATCAATTTTTGTGGATCAGCAAAACCAGCATAACCCCGGTAACCATATTCCGGAAATGTGTTTTCTTCCAGGGATCTCGTATTAAAAAAATCAGTTCTCAGTTGACTAAGCCGTGCAAGAAAAGCATCATAAATATTTACAAGTGCTTTTTGATTTTTAAAAGAAGCCGGATGGATGATATCTTCTGTTTGAGCATAATAGGAATAAACTGGATGGCTTGATATCCCAAAAGTTTCATTTATTTCAATCACTATAGTTTTTACTTTTTTATGAGTAAATAGATCTTTCGCAATAATAAATTGCAATTCGTTTCCAAACCTGCAATAACCAAGATTAAGCGCCGTAATTGTTTTACCGGTTTTTTTTGTGATCAAATTTGAAATCAAAGTATCACGGATACCATTGATCGTGTGTGATGTACCAAGAAAAGCGATATCAATAGCTTTTTCATCTTTAATCATCCTATCATATATCCAACTGCCCCTGTTTTCGCAATCACCAGGAATACTTTTCCAGGCGTATTCCCTGTCAAGATCAGTTAACAAAATATACACCACTGCAGCTGCCGGCAAAAGAATGAAAAGAAAAATACGAAAAATAATTTTTTGCATATTAAAACTGAAAATAAATAAATGCAGGCGGCTCATGATACACTCCGTAAAACAGGAACGCTATCAGTAAAAAATAATATGCCGCGAGTCTGTATACTTTCGGAATAGTAAAGAACACAAAAAACTTATTTTTAAAGGCAAACCATTCCGCAATAAACATCAATGCCGTTAAAACAATTAATCCTGAAATAAATAATGATGAATAATTTTTATCACTAAGAAACAATTGAGCCCTGCTCATATCCAAATCCATTTCACCTATTGCGGCAAAACGATCAAGAGTAGTATGTATGTCGGGTGATCTAAAAAAAACATAACCGGCCAATACAACTGCTACTACCAACAAGTGATTTAAAAAAGAAGGAAGCCTTTTCAATTTTAACTGGCGGTAAAAATTTTCTATCACCAACGCTAAGCCATGCCATACACCCCATATTATAAACGTCCAATTTGCTCCATGCCATAACCCACTTATAGAAAACGTTAAAAGCAAACCTATCACCACAGCCAGATTTCCCCAATCACGTTTAGCAATTACAAAAGGCATATATAAATAATCATTCAACCAATTAGATAATGAAATATGCCACCGCCGCCAATAATCTCTCATTGAGGACGCAAAATAAGGATACCTGAAATTATACATCAAATCAAATCCTAATAAGTGGGCGGAACCTTTTGCTATATCCGAGTAACCCGAAAAGTCACCATAAACTTGTATGGCAAAAGCAATTGTTCCCAATATTACACCTGCAGCATTTGGATTTGCATCAGCTGAAAAAACCGAATTAGCAAACGGCGCCATATTATCTGCTATGACACACTTTTTGAAATACCCCCATAACATCAATCGTAAACCTGCAATGATCTGTTCATAAGAGATTTTTTTCAGAGAACCAAACTGAGGCATCAAATGCCCTGCGCTTTCAATAGGACCAGCGACCAACTGCGGAAAAAAACTTATATATGCCATATAAGTATGGACATTGGGCGCAGGTTTTATTTTATTGCGATAAACATCGATGGTGTAACTCAATGCCTGGAAAGTATAAAAACTTAATCCTATGGGCAGAATAACAGAAAGTGTAAAAAAATCTGCACGCAGACCAAATGCCCCAAGCAAGACAATAAATGAATCGGCAAAAAAGTTATAATACTTAAAGAAAAATAAAACTCCAAGGTTACAAACTAGCGAAGTACTCAATAAAATTTTCTTTTTTCGTTGAGAGGCCGCCTTTTCAATTCCATGACTTACATAATAATCTATCATGGCAGTTGAAATCAATAAAAATAAGAACCGGATATCCCACCATCCGTAAAAAACAAAACCTGCACAGATAAGAAAAATATTTCGTTTGCGAACAGAATTACATATCCATGACCAATAGATAAAAAACACTATTGGCAAAAATATTACAAACGTAATGGAGTTAAAAAGCATTTTCTATTTTATCATCCTTTATGGCTCAAAGAATAAATAAAAGTAGAAATTAAAAATGAAACGCTTATTACCTTATCAGACTGATGTTACCACTCTTCTGAATAACTTCATCGTCGATAGAGAATATAAAAAGGCTATACGTAAAAACATCAGTTCCCATTAATTTGTTTCTGAATTCACCATTCCATGTATCACTTAAGTTGTTTGTCTCAAAAACTTTTTCACCCCAGCGATTAAAAACTGAAAACTGAAATTTCTTTACACAATCTTCACTCGAATAAATTTCCAACACATCATTCTGACCATCACCATTTGGTGAAAAAGCATTGGGAACTTTAACGTCGCCGCATAGCACATCGATATCAATTCTAACTGTATCTAAATCAGTACATCCATTGACATCTGTCACAATAAGTGTGTACAACGTACTTTGTGTTGGAGAAACAATAGGAGACGAACAGGTATTGCAACTGACTCCATCTGAAGGCAGCCAATTGTACACACCCCCACCCGAGCCATTTAGTGATATGGTTTGTCCCTGGTGAATAGACATATTTTGTCCGGCATCTGCAATTGGTCCGGATAAAATTCCAACATTAAAAATCGATGTTTGAGTACACCCATTAAGATCAGTAACAGTAAGTAAATAATTTCCATTACTCAAATTACTTACTCCGGAAGTTGTAAAAGCATTACTCCAGGAATAAGAATATCCTACAGTCCCTCCATTAACAATCGTGTTCACACTTCCAGTACCACGACCACACGTGTCTTCTTTAACAGAACCCAAAATAACAATGGGCAAAGCCTGGGTAATGGAAATCGTTTGAGTATTGATACAGTTATGACTATCCCGCACTAGCAATGTATACGTTCCCGCCGAAAGAGAAGAAGCAGAGTTTTGATTCCCTCCTGAAGCAGACCAATTATAATTATAAGGGCCAGTACCCCCATTTACTGAAAATGTTGCAACACCATTATTTCCGCCGTAACAGCTTACCGAAGATGTGGAAACAAGAGAAGAGGTTAAAACTGCAGGATCAGTGATCAATACAGTTGATGTTGAAATACATCCCTTAGTATCTGTGACAGTGCAGGTATATAAACCAGCGCTAAGATTAGAACCCACCTGATTAGTTTGACCATTGTTCCATGAATAAGTAAAAGGGGCTGTACCATTATTACCCGCAGCTGTTGCAGATCCATTTGCATCACCATTACATAAAGGATTTGCCAGCAAATTTATTCCTGATGTAAGTGCCAGCGGCTGAGT
The DNA here is from genome assembly GCA_964593555.1 of uncultured Bacteroidia bacterium. Taxonomy (GTDB): domain Bacteria; phylum Bacteroidota; class Bacteroidia; order JAFLBG01; family JAFLBG01; genus CAZQIC01. The sequence goes on from CAZQIC010000054.1 coordinate 20,685, forward strand.
AACAGAAACCGTTTGTGTAGAAGTACATCCGGCCATATCAGTTATTGTGCAGGTATAATTTGCAGGCATTAATCCGCTCACTGAAGACGCTGTATTCCCGGTGTTCCATAAATACGAATACGGAAATGCCCCTGCATTCCCAGTAACCGATGCAATTCCATTGTTTAAACCGAAACAGGTAACATTGGTTACACTATTTGTTGATGATAAATTATTAACATTGATATACGTATTTTTAGTAACAGAATCTGCACCACAAGGTGTGATCACTTTAAGTTTTACAGAATAATTTCCTCCCGTGTTATAAAAAATACCGTTTGGATTTCGCAGAGATGATGTTGCGGTTACAGCACCGGTAAATGTCCACTGCCATTCAGTATTTAACGAATCACATGACAAAAGCAAACCTGAAAAATCAACTGATCCATTAGTGCAAATACTAGTTTGGTTTGCAGAAAAATCCAAAACAATATCGCTTAAGCCACACGTATTTATACAAAGAGAAGAAAAAGCAGCATCAGGTCCCGACCCGCTAAAAGCTGTTTGAAATGAACCGGGCGTTGTGGGATAATTAGAATATACATTAGTTGTTAGGAATATGCTGCTTCGCGAAGCCGCAGTGCTATTGGATCCAGATGTTTCGTCATGCCCATCACCACCGACATAACCCGAACACATCAATTTACAATCACTGTCAAATCGTGCAATAAAATTATTTTCATCCACTTGAGCCGCTGTCTGAAAACCACAGGAAGTAGCAGGCATATCACTGCTATAAGTATCGCCGCCAACAACAATATTATTATAAGGATCAACTGCAATCCCTGTTGCTTCTTCAATATCGCTCCCGCCAAACAAACCACCCCATACCTGCTGACCGGAGTTATTAATTTTAGCAAGGAAAATATCATAACTAGATGTGTTAAGTGATGGCTGATAAACCCCCGGTGTAGTAGGAAAAGTAGCATCGTTTGTACTACCATTGATTACTACATTCCCAGCAGCATCGGCATCAATACTTGATGCAGTAGTTATATAACCACTGCTTCCTCCTGTTCCGGAATAATGTGTGGTCCATGAAAAATTTCCTGAACCACTGAACTTTGCAATAAAAGGTTCGTCAAGCCCGCTGCCGGAATAAACAGATTGAAAAACACCGACACTTGCGGGAAGATCTGTTGAATTAGAATTACCGACAATATAAATCGTATTCCCGGGCCCTACTGCAATACATGTAGAATAATCTTCAGCGGATCCGCCAAAAAAAGTTGACCATGACATTAAACCTGCGGAAGTAAATTTTGTAATGCATGCATTCTTTGTATCTCCCAAAGCAAAGGACGTTTGATACGCACTTCCGGTTACCGGAAAATTAGTTGACTCAGTGACGCTTGAAATTATAATATCATTTGCACCATCAGTATCAACAGAAACCATACCATCACCGATCCCCATTCCAGACGATGTCCCGTCAGATTGTGAACCACCAAGATAAGTTGCCCAGGACAAACCTCCTGCAGTATTAAATTTGGCCGCAAAAATATCAGCACCACCTTTGCGAGCTGTTTGAAATGCACCTATAGTTACCGGTAAATTATTTGCGTTGGTAACTCCAACAATTATCGGATCGTTATTCCCATCGGCAACTACATCATACGCCAGGTTAGCACCTGACCCACCAAAATATGTTGCCCATTGCCTGTTACCTGTTCCATCAAATTTCACGAGAAATGATTCAAACCAACCATTTGTAAAAGTTTGAAAAGCGCCTGAGGTTACTGGAAAACTTGTTGATGCAGTTGATCCTGCGAAATAGGCATTTCCCAAATTATCTGTACATACAGCAACCCCATAATCAAATCCCATTACTCCAAATCCACTGCCTCCATAGTATGTAACCCATGGGTCAATGATCAATGAAAAATTATGATTGTATGACTGTAATATCTCGAAACCTGTAACCAACTTTTGTTGTGCTTCTCCACCTTCATTATTTTTGATAATAATATATCTTGCTGCGATATCAATTATTTTCCCGTTTATATTTTGATACACCTTTGGCATGCGATCTTCTGCATCACCAATTGAAGTTTTTATGATCAGGTGCCCCTTGCTACTAATTTCTATTCCATCTGCACCTTTGTATTCTAATTTTATATCACTAACATTTCCACCGGGCTCAATCACAAATTCATATTTAGGCATATCGGAGCTTCCATCATAAACTACATTAATATTATTGTAAATATTTTTATAGGTAACTGTTTCAAATGATCGTACACCATTTATTCCTTCCGTATTTCCATTTGCGAAATAATTAGTATTCCCGGTTTTTTGCCGGGAAGGAACAACAACGAAATTATTATTAGGCTTAATAAAATCAATATCAACACGGTGTAATTTTATTTCAGACAAAGCGTTGTCCGTTGATTTATATTTCTCTTTCCCCTGTTCTAAATTATTTTCTACCTCATTTGTTTTGCTGAAAACATAACTCCAGCCTTGCTTGCGTAAAAAAACGCCAATGCCATTTTTATAATTAGCATTAAATAAAATATCGGTTCTGGGTTGGCTGCTTAAATCATTTAATTGTCCTTTATTTTCAACAAAGGCGGATGAAAATAAATTTTCAGAATTGGATTTGTTGGCAAGACTTTGTGGGATATTTAAACAGAAATTAAAAGAGAGAAAAAAAACTAATATCCTGAACATATTCTGTCTTGTTATCATAACAAGTAATATTGGTTATATTAATTAAGCTCCGAACACAGTTTATTTATACCGAAAAAGAACAGCATTACACCTATTCACTATCATAATTTAAAATCACAAATATTTGATTATCAATAATTTAATAAAAACATTAATTGCATTCGTTTTGGCGCTACACTCTATTGGCCTTGTAGAGATTTAGCGCTTTTGAGAGCAGGCTCAAATTGTGGGTCCATTTGCAGTGCTAGGGAATAATTCTCCATCGCTTGTTTCTTATTGTTCATTGCCTGGTACGCTGTTCCCTTTGCAAAATACGCTTCCACATATTTCGGATCAATATTTATTGCCCTGTCAAAATATGCAATAGCACTTTGATACTTTTTATTTATTAATTCGATCGCACCTAAATTGTAATAAGCATCCTTAAAAGTGGAATCCAAACCCAAAAGCGTATTATAAGTTTGTATAGCGTTGTTCCAATCACCTATATCCTGAAAAAACTTCCCTTTACAATAATGTGCTTCCGTGCTGTGTGGCTGCAATTTTAAAGCATTGTCATAATAATCAATCGCGAGTTTATTTTTTTTATCGGCATACAGCACACCAATCTCCATATAGGCTGCGTAATAATTCTGATCCTGCTCAACTGCAGTTTGCATGCTGGATATAGCTTTGTTAGTATCTCCCGTTTCTAAAAAATTCATCCCCTTCATAAAGTATGCTTTCGCATTGTACTGATCCAGCTTAAGCACTTCATCAAGATATTTCAATGATTCATCATAACTTCTTACTAAGAAAAGAAGTTCAGCCAACTTCATTAAGGCCTTTTTATTTTCCGGATCAATGGCAAGGCTTTTTTCAAGCGCCTCTTTGGTTCCTCGAGTTTTATTGGTGGCAAGATATATATCTGCCAGTGTTATATATTGATTCGCATTAGTACTATCCAGCTTAATTGCTCTCTGAACATCGGCAATTGCTTCATCGTACATTTTGTGTTTAAAATATGCCGCACCCCGCTCATGGTATAATGAAGCGTTATTTGGATCATCAAGAATTTTCTTGTTCAGCTCACGAACATCCTGGGGCGATAAGGTATCAGCCGCGATTGCATCAGACTCCGCAGAATTGTTTCCGCACGAACTAACGAGAAGTGTTACAATAACAAAAGAGATGATCGAAAAATATTTAAACATGGTGGAATAGAATTTCATTAAAATAAAAACTCCCTGCAAAGATAAAATTAAAGTCTTTGCAGGGAGCGTTTTACAAATGAAATTACTTATTCCACAACCGGCTCAGGAACACCCTGTGATAAGGCCACCCTGATCTTAGCTTCTATTTCTTCCGCTAAATCAGGATTATCAAGGAATAGCGTTTTCACAGCATCTCTGCCTTGTCCAAGTTTAGTATCCTCATAACTGAACCATGATCCACTTTTCTTAATGATATTTAATTCAACACCCATATCAATTACCTCTCCTATCTTAGAAATTCCTTCTCCAAAAATAATATCAAACTCTGCCATCCTGAAAGGAGGAGCAACTTTATTTTTCACCACTTTAACACGTGCACGGTTACCAACTGCAACATCACCTTCTTTGATCTGGCCTATTCTTCTTATATCCAAACGAACAGAAGCATAGAATTTAAGTGCATTACCACCGGTAGTAGTTTCAGGGTTACCGAACATAACACCAATTTTTTCGCGAAGCTGATTAATAAAGATACAACAACAACCCGTTTTGCTAATTGTACCTGTTAGTTTTCTCAATGCTTGCGACATTAAACGTGCATGCAATCCCATTTTTGAATCACCCATTTCTCCTTCGATCTCGCTCTTAGGAGTTAAGGCAGCCACGGAGTCGATCACGATAATATCAATTGCGCCTGAGCGAATTAAATTTTCAGCAATTTCCAAACCCTGCTCACCATTATCAGGTTGAGATATCAAAAGATTTTCAATATCCACTCCTAATTTTTGTGCATAGAAACGATCAAAAGCATGTTCCGCATCAATGATAGCAGCAATGCCACCCGATCTTTGCACGCTCGCAATTGCATGTATAGCCAATGTTGTTTTACCAGATGATTCCGGTCCATATATTTCAATCACCCTGCCTTTAGGAAAACCTCCAATACCAAGAGCAACATCAAGTCCAAGAGAACCAGTAGAAATAACTTCAGTTGTACTTTCAGGTGCATCACCCATTTTCATGATCGCTCCCTTACCATACGTTTTTTCTAATTTATCCATGGTAAGTTGAAGCGCTTTCAACTTTTCTTTATTCACTTCTTTTTTGTTTGATTCTGCAACTTCTTTGGCAGCTTTGGTTTCTTTGCTCATGATTTTTCGTTTTTCTGTTTGTATTATTTAGCTAGTATTTATTTATATTCTCTTTTATTATTTTTTGAAACCTTTATACAGGCGTGGCCAGTATTTGTTCTGTATGATTTTGATTATTTACTTCTTTAATTACCCTTTCAATTATTCCTGTTTCAGAAATAACAAATGTTGTTCTTACAATTCCTTCAAATTCTTTTCCGAACAGGGATTTCATTCCCCATATATTATAATCATTGATTATTTTTTTATCTACATCGGCGATCAATGGAAAAGGCAGACTGTATTTTTTAATAAATTTTTGGTGCGACTTTTCATCATCTGCACTTACTCCCACTATTTTATATCCTTGTTGAAGTAGTAAAGAGTAGTTATCTCTCAAATTACACGACTCAGCAGTACATCCAGCGGTATCATCTTTCGGATAAAAATATAATACCAGTTTTTTTCCTGTAAAATCATTTAACGAAATCAAATTGCCATCCTGATCCTTTCCTTTAAAATCGGGCGCCTTATCACCCGCTTTTAAATGGGTAGTATGTAACGTTTTAGACACGTGCTTTGTTATTTTATCTAGAATACTCATATACAAATAACCATATTAAGCATTAACATTACAAGGTTGAATTATTAACAACATCAGTCCTTTTCGACATTAATTGTCTGGTAAATGACCACCTGATCTTATTCTCATCTAAAATGGGTTGATTAAAGCCTCCAACAATATAGGCACCATCATTTTCAATAGTATTTCCATTTTGTTGGGTCGTTGATCCGTTCATTTCTTTCTTTAATGAGTTCATAACAGAGATTTTTAATTACCCGACAATATTAAATCAAAAAATAGAATAAACCTAGAATAAAATAGAATTAAAGTAGAATATTTATTAACATTCTATGTTTTTTACCTGAAATTTCGTATTTTTGACATTATTAATAAAACACATGAAAAGTCTACACGCCAAACAAAAGAAAATTCTTGAACTTCTTAAAGAACACAGGGACAATCCGCTTACTATAAAAAGCCTGAGTGCGAAAGTTGATATTGATTCTCCGGGAGTTTTATATCATCATCTTGATCAATTGGAAAAGAAGGGTTATTTAAAACGTAATCCGCAAAATTCCAAAGACTATGTGGTACTTGATAAGCCCGAGAACAACATAGTATATATAGGCAAGTATGGTATGGCGCAATGCGGGCCGAATGGATCGATACTGGAAGATGGGCCGGTTGAACAAATACCTATTGCATCTAATATGATACGTTTCCCTTCATCGGAGGCTTTTATAGTGGAAGCTAAAGGTGATTCCATGGAACCAAAAATAAAAGAAGGCGATATTATTATTGCTAAAAAACAAAATATTGCTGAGCATGGTGAAATAATAGTATGTGTGTATAAACTTGAAGCCTTGATCAAAAAGTTTTCTGCTATAGATGGAAGCATTTATCTTATTTCATTGAACAGCGATAAATATCCACCACGACATGTTATTGATGAGAATGATTTGAAAATTGAAGGCGTGGTGAAAAACATTATGAGTTTTAGTTAAGGCCCCCTCCAGCTCCCCCAAAGGGGGCGTGATTATGAATTAATTTTGATGCTCCAAAATGGAATATCTAATGATATTCTCTTAAATAAAACTAATTAACGTATCACATTTTGTGATACCAATAAACTCCAAAATGAACAAAGAGAAGCAATTGTGACCTCCAATTCGGATAATTAAGAAGATTAAATATAATGACAAAGAAAAAGAATGCATTGGCTTTGGTTGATGAATTGATCATTAACAAAATATATTACATAAGAGGGCATAAAGTAATGTTGGATAGGGATCTGGCGGAATTATATGGAGTTGAGACAAGGGTTTTAAAACAGGCAGTAAAAAGAAATGTTCGACGTTTTCCCTCTGATTTCATGTTTGAAATGACAGAAAGTGAATTTGAAAATTGGAGATCACAGTTTGTGACCTCCAATTCGGATAATTAAAAAGATTAAATATAATGACAAAGAGAAAGAACGCATTGGTTTTGGTTGATGAATTGATCATTAACAAAATATATTACATAAGAGGGCACAAAGTAATGCTGGACAGTGATTTGGCGGAACTATATCAAGTAACAACCGGGAATTTAAACAAGGCTGTTAAGCGAAATTTAAAACGTTTTCCGGATGATTTTATGTTTCAGTTAACTAATGAGGAGTTTAAAAACTTGATGTTCCAAAATGGAATATCAAATTGGGGAGGGAAAAGAAAACTTCCTTTCGCTTTTACAGAGCAAGGAGTGGCTATGTTATCGGGAGTTTTAAATAGCGATAGAGCAATTAATGTTAACATACAAATCATGCGGATATTCACTCGCGTGCGACAAGCATTAATTGATAATACTGAGCTGCGATTGGCAGTAGAAGAGTTGAAAAGTAAAACCGATAACAACACCAAAAACATTGAACTTGTTTTCCAATATTTAGATGAACTATTGGAGAAAAAGGAAAATTCGGTGCCAATGGAAAAGATTGGGTATAAATATTAATATTGCGTGCGATTAACTAATGAAAATAGAAAAAATTAATAAGCTTGTTATTATTGGTAACGGGTTTGATTTAGCTCATGGACTTGAAACCAGTTATAAAAGTTTTATGGACTGGTATATATATACAGCCTTCCAGGAATTTCGAGAAAAGAACTATTATGGAGACCATTTAATTGAAATTAAATATAAATCCCGGCATTCAGTAATAAGACTTGATAGTACTCCAACTACTTTTTTAGAGGTATTAGATTTAAAAAAAACTTTTCAAAATTTATCAATAATCTTCAAATCTAATTTCTTAGAAAGAATATTAAATAATTTCAATGAAAATAATTGGGTTGACATTGAACGTTATTATTACCGTACATTGAAATCACATTTTTCAAACAATAGTTTGTCTTTGCCCGGCAAAACAGATGCTGTATCTATATTAAATAGGGATTTTAATTTTTTAATCGAAAAGTTTACAAGTTATTTAACCTTGGTCAATGAAAAAATTAATGATATTCCTAAATTAAGAACAAACAATTCAGAAAATAATTTCAGCTCAATATTTCATATTGCCTCTAAAGATTACGAAATAAAATTTCTGAATTTTAATTATACTGAGACTCTCTTAACAAAAGAATATGCTCAAAAAGAAGATATAATTCATATACATGGCAGGGTGACAGATAAGAATAGTAACCCAATTATTTTTGGTTATGGAGACGAAAGTGATCCTACCTATCAAAACATTGAGGACTCTGCAGAAAATATATTTCTGGAACATATAAAGTCTTTCGCTTACTTTAAAACAAATAATTATAGGTGGGTTCTAAAAATTCACTTTTAGAGATTTGACTAAAAATCGGAGAAC
>CAZQIC010000055.1:0-24902 GCA_964593555.1 uncultured Bacteroidia bacterium
TTTTTCTTGTTACTTTTTTGCTTGGACCAAAAAAGTAACCAAAAAAGTCAAGAAAATCCGATCCGTATACGCACAGTCAGACCCGAGCACGGCGGATTTTCGGGCCACCTCGCCGTTTCAATTAACTTTAGATTAAACTATTGTTAAGAGAGTCTCTTGCTCTTATAACTCACCATTTCCCACATCATCACCCCCCAAATAGCAATGAACGGTACTACTTTTAATACGTATGGTATTACAAGATTTGTACGTACAAAAGCTGGAAAAATATCCGTAGGTGAGAGGGATGAAAAAACAAACGCAAGTATAAAAAGTGTTGTATGAATTTTATTTCTCGCTGTGCTAAAATACCAAATGGCTGCTCCGGCAATGGCAATGATAAATGTGGGTGATTCCGATTTATGATTAAAAATAATTATCCATATCATCAATGATGTAAAATAAATTAAGCGATAGGTCTTGTCTGAAAATAATCCTGACCTTAATAAAGGAAGACATGCTGCAATTGCTCCTGCTATAATGATTCCTGTTTTGGGTGGCGTAAGATTAAACCATGATTGCAGCCATCCGGCAACTGATAACCCAACAGAAGTATTGGCATCAAATTGGAGTAGGTGTAACCAGCTTTTGTAAAGAAATATAAGTTCACTGGGTTCCAGGACAAACAAAGGCAGGCAAAATAAAATGCCAAAAAAGAAAAAGCACCATGAAATAAATTTTGATTTATTAGGGTGAAAAATAAAAAGCAGAGCGGCAAAACCTCCGTATATCTTAATAAAAAATCCAAGTACAGCTGTTAACGCTGCCCACGAAATTTTATTTTGCTCAAAATAATTATAGGTCATTATCATTAATGCTGCGGTTAATCCATTGCTCTGTGAGTTTTGGGTGCTGATGACAAGTTCGGGAAGTACAACCCAAAGCAGGATATTTTTTTTGTTTTCACTGATCAGTTCAATTTTGCTTAAGGCATAAAACAGTAACAATGAGTTCGCTAGATTCCAGATGGTGAGAGATACCACGTTGGGAAAATAGGCAAGCACTCCCATGGATAGTGCAAATGTGGGCGAGTACTTATAAAAATCCCAATGTTCATCAGGATATAATTTGTAAAGATCCTGATCATGAATAAGGTGAAAGTAGGATTGTTTGAAAATGATATAGTTGTTGATCTCAGTATAAGCTTTGTCTCCGAATTTTTTTTCTCCCCTGGAATATTGGACTACACTTGCAGCGATGGTTATAAGAATGTAAACAATGAGAATAACCTTTTTTCGGGAAAGGAAATTTATAACCGAATTAAAGGTGTTATTGGTTTTCACGCTTGTAATAATACGAAACTTTAAAGTTTTTATAGAGTATATTTTTTACATTTGAGGTATAAAATATCATTATGAAAATTCAAGCGAACGATCCTTCATTAAAGTCATGGGTCGAAGTAAATAAAAACTCGGATTTCCCAATACAAAATCTTCCTTTCGGAGTGTTTAAAACGAAAACGCTTTCTGCGAGGGTTGGAGTTGCCATTGGCGACCAGGTTATTGATATGCAAAGTTTATCATCATTTGGTTTTATAAAGAGTGTTGATGTTTCTGTTTTTTCTCAACAAACACTGAACTCTTTTATTGCTCTTGGTAAGGATGTTTGTAGAAGTGTCCGCCAGCAGCTTTCAGATCTATTAAATGAGAACAATACTTCATTAAGAAATAATGCTGATGCAAAAGCAAAAGTGTTTCACAATATGAATACTGTTGAAATGCTTATGCCTGTTGCCATTGGTGACTATACCGATTTTTATTCAAGTATTGATCATGCTACTAATGTAGGTACGATGTTCCGTGATCCTGCAAACGCATTGCTTCCCAATTGGAAACATTTGCCGGTTGGTTATCATGGGCGTGCATCATCCATAACAGTTTCTGGAACAAATTTCCATCGTCCTAAGGGGCAAACAAAACCTGCTGATGCAGATGTGCCGGTATTCGGACCTTGTAAGTCGCTCGACTTTGAATTAGAAACAGCTTTTATCATTGGTAAATCTACCGCAATGGGTGATAGCGTTACAACCGCTAACGCCGATGATCATATTTTTGGAATGGTATTGTTTAACGACTGGAGTGCGCGCGATATACAAACCTGGGAGTATGTTCCATTAGGCCCTTTCCTTGCAAAAAATTTTGCATCAACTATTTCTCCATGGGTAGTTACACTTGATGCCCTGGAACCTTTTAGGGTAGAAGGGTACAAGCAGGACCCGAAAGTGCTTCCATACCTGGAATATAACGGCAATAAAAATATTGATATTAAGCTGGAAGTTTCTATACAACCAAAAAGCGGAGAAGAAGTAAAAGTATGTGATTCCAACTACCGTTTTATGTATTGGACCATGGAACAGCAATTGGCACATCATACTGTTAATGGCTGCAACATAAACATTGGTGATATGATGGCTTCAGGTACTATAAGCGGTCCAACACCCGGATCTTTCGGTTCAATGCTGGAGTTGACATGGAAAGGGACAAAACCTTTTAAAATGCCTGATGGTACAGAGCGGAAATTCATTAATGATAATGATACTGTGATTATGCGGGGCCATTGTGAGAAAGATGGGGTACGTATAGGATTTGGAGAGTGTAAGGCGATGGCTTTACCTTCGTTATAATTTTTTTATCGATAAACTATGAACATTAGATTTTTTGAAAACAAAAAATATGGTGTTTTTGTTTTATTCCTTATCGCTGTTGTAGCTTCCGTTTTAACTTCGTTTGATGGTGGAGATTTTGATGTCTTTCTTTTTGCTGCCAAGAGATTACGTGACGGCCAAAATATGTATGCATACCATTATGTTGATGGCTTGCCATATTATTATAGTGTATTCTTTGCAATGTTGCTGACGCCATTTACAGGAAATTTTTTTTTGGCAGAACTACTTTGGTCCCTCTTGTCTTTTTTTCTTCTGTTCCGAAGTTATAAGCTAATTGAAACTTTTTTAGATGTTTCTGTTTTTTCAGAAAAACAATATAAACTTTGGTTTTTTCTTAGTGTCTTTTTCTCCTTACAGTTTATTCTCTATAACATATCATTGATCCAGGTAACCATTTTTATACTTTGGGCAATATTGGAGTCTTTGAATTTACTTTTTAAAGAAAAATATATTTTATGCGGCTTATTGCTTGGCTTAGCTATAAATATTAAGATCATGCCTGTTTTGTTGTTTTCTTATTTAATCTACCGTGGTTATTTTCGGGTATTTTTCATATGCATATCTACAATAGTGATCTTGCTTTTTTTACCGGCAATTTTTATCGGAAACGATTTTAATCAAACTTTATTATCAAGTTGGTGGCAAACAATTGATCCTTCAAATCCAACAAACGGCACGGTCTCCGACTTGGGAATTCATAGCATAGAGGCACTTATACCAGCCTACTTGACAGAAACGGTTGGGCAGTTGTCTTATAAGCGCAATATATTTAATTTAAGTAGCAGTACTATTGCAATTATCATAAATTTATCCAGGATACTAATTCTATCACTATCGTTGTTTTTCCTGAGATCTCTGCCATTTAAAAAACAACAAACTAGACTAAATTTTTATTGGGAAACTTCTTTCTTTATTATGATTATTCCATTGTTGCTGCCACGTCAGCATAAATATGCTTTTTTACTGGTTACACCAATGCTTTGCTATTTATTCTATTTTTTAATTTTAACTTTTAATGGTAATAAAACGAGAATATATAAGTGGATACTCTGCATGTTTTCCATCTGTTTGTTCTTCTATTCTCCTCTTTACGGTTCAAGTATTATAGGATGGTTTTTGTTTCTTTTTACACAGCATTATAAATTTCTGACTTTCGCTACTCTGTTAATTATTCCTCTTGCGGTTTATTGTAACCCGGAAAGATTAGAATTGTTGAACTTAATTAAAAAACATAAGTCAGGTTACAATAATTGATTCTTTGTCATTCTCATAAAACATTAATAAATTAGGAGGATAATAACCCCAAATTATGGCAGGTGTGAAACAGGTCGAGATAGACCTTGTAGAGGAAAAGAAGGAAATTTTAAAAAGATATCGTAATCTTTTAAAGGCCTGCAGAAGAAGGCTGGAGAAAGGTGATAAATTGCTTATCCGTAAAGCATTTGAAATATCCATGGAAGCGCATAAGGATATGCGCCGGAAATCCGGAGAGCCTTACATTTATCACCCCATTGAAGTTGCTCATATTTGTGCTGAAGAAATTGGATTAGGTACCACTTCTGTTGTTTGCGCTTTATTGCACGATGTTGTTGAAGACACCGACCTTACACTTGATGATATCAAGGGCCTTTTTGGAGAAAAGGTGGCGAAGATAATTGACGGGCTCACTAAGATGTCGGGAGTGTTTGATCAAACATCTTCTTTGCAAGTTGAGAATTTCAGGAAGATGCTGCTTACCCTAAGCGATGATATAAGGGTGATACTGATCAAGCTTGCTGATCGTTTGCATAACATGCGTACGCTCGAATCAATGAAAAGGGATAAGCAATTAAAAATTGCTTCTGAAACATTGTATCTATACGCACCTCTGGCTCATAGACTGGGCTTGAATGCCATTAAGACTGAGATGGAGGACTTGGGTTTAAAATTTACAGAACCGGAAGTATATAATGATCTCTTAAAAAAATTAGAAGATACCGAACCTGAAAGAAAAAAGTTTATCGCAAAATTTATTGTGCCTATTAAAGATGCACTCGAAGAACAGGGGTTTAAATTTCAAATTCTTGGAAGACCAAAATCCATTCAATCCATCAATCATAAAATAAAATTCAAGGGAGTTCCTTTCGAAGAGATATACGACATTTTTGCTGTGCGTATCATTCTTCAATCAAAATCCGAAAGAGAAAAGGCGGATTGCTGGAGAGCATATTCTATCGTAACAGATTTTTATCATCCGAGTCCTGATCGTTTGCGCGATTGGGTTTCAACTCCCAAGGCAAATGGATATGAATCTCTTCATACTACTGTTATGGGTCCGGGGGGTAAATGGGTGGAGATACAGATACGTACTGAGCGTATGGACGAAATTGCAGAGAAGGGTTATGCGGCACATTGGAAATATAAAGACGGTGAACCGAATAGTGAAAATCAACTGGATGAATGGATACGGAAAATACGCGAGGCGCTGGCCAGTCCGGAAGAGAGTGCGATGGACTTTATTGATGACTTTAAATTAAATCTTTTTGCAGAGGAGATCTTTGTGTTTACCCCGAAAGGTGAAATGAAAACATTGCCTGTGCGTTCAACGGCTCTCGATTTTGCTTTTGATATTCATACGCGTATTGGAGAGACATGCATTGGAGCTAAAGTAAATCATAAGCTGGTGCCTTTAAGTTATACATTGAAAAGCGGAGACCAGATAGAAGTCATTACATCAGGCAAACAAAAACCTAAGGAGGATTGGCTGGGTTATGTAGTTACAGCGAAAGCGAAAGCAAGGATTAAAAATTCGTTGAAGGATGAAAAGAAAAAGGTGGCGGACGAAGGAAAGGAAATGCTGCAGCGTAAATTTAATCACCTTAAAATAAAATTCACGCAGAATAACATCAATGAAATAACAAATTACTTTAAACTGCCCAATAGTCTTGAGCTGTTTTACAGGGTAGCAATGGGTAATATTAGTTTAAAGGATGTTAAAGAGTTCGCTTCTGATAAGGAGAAAGGCTTATTAATAAAAAGTGGAGTAAAGCACGGTGATGTAAATTCATTGGAGCAAATGGTTTCCAGCGTTCGCGGAAGTTCAGATTTGCTGGTGATAGGGGAGAACCTGAAAAAGATAGATTATAAATTATCTCCTTGCTGTAACCCAATTCCGGGTGATGACGTTTTTGGTTTCATTACTATTGGTGAAGGAATTAAAATACACAGGGTAAATTGTCCGAATGCGGTGCAGTTAATGTCTAACTACGCGTATCGTGTTGTTAAGGCGAAATGGACAAGCCAGGAACTTATTTCTTTCCTTGCAGGCATTAAGGTTACAGGTATTGATGAAATGGGAATTGTAAATAACATTACAAAGATTATCTCCAACGAATTGAACGTGAATATGCGTTCCATCAGCTTTGACACTAACGATGGTACTTTTGAAGGTACCATTATGGTATTCGTACACGATACTAATCACCTTACGGGATTAATGGCAAAGCTTAAAAAAGTGAATGGTGTGTTGAGCGTAACAAGAGTAGATAATAATTAAAGCAAGCCTATTTTATAAGATTAATATGTCCAGCATACCTGTGTTTTTCTCCTAGTATATCAGTAAGCTTAATTATCCAAACATAAGTATCTTCTTGGGCAGTTAGGGTGCCGTTATTCGCTTTGCCGTTCCAACCCATCATTATATTGCCTGATTGAAATATAAGATCGCCCCACCGGTCGTAAATGTATAATTCGTAGTTACCAGTTTCTATTCCAGTGCCCAAGGGTGAGAAAATGTCGTTCATCCCATCGCCATTTGGAGTAAAAGTGTTAGGAACGTAAAGAGCAAAATCTGCTTTTATTTCTATGAATTCATAACTGGTGTCCAAACATCCGAATTCATTGCTTACAATAAGTTGCACCTTGTATGATCCAGTATCCTGATAAGTATAATTCGTGTTTTGTATCGATGCCGATGAATTATTTACATCGCCGAAATTCCAGGCCCATGATATTGCACCGTGAGATTGGTCAGTGAAGTTAACTGTGGGGTTAAGTAATGTGGTTGTTTGAGGTTTAGCGATGAAAGATGCAATCGGGTTAGGGTGAACAGTTATATAATTGTTTTGTGTGAGGCCGTTGCTACAACCATTGTTATCTGAAACAGTAAGTGTTACCGGGTAATTTCCGGGTGTCGTATAGCAGTGATTAAAATTTTGTGATGAAGAGAAATTATTATTTCCAAAACTCCATTGTTGCGTATTAGTGTTGGGAGTTGTGTTTAAAAAATTAATACATAAAGGCCCGCAACCTTGTGTATTATCACTGGTAAAGTTAACGATTGGTAGAGGATAGGGAGCTACTGTAGTAACTGCTTGTGTGAGGCAACCATTCGCATCCGTTACAATAACAGAATAAGAAATTGTTGACGTAATGGCAGGGCTTATTAAGGCAGTTGTCTGGCCATTACTCCATAAATAATTAAAAGGGGAAGTGCCGCCTGCAAGACTTGTATTTATAGTAGCTTGTTGTCCTTCGCAAACTTTAGTGACAGGCGGAATTGTTATAATGAATTGAGCCGGGTTACTGACTATTGCGTTTTGAGTAAATATACATCCGTTATTGTCCATAACAGTAGCGGTATACACTCCTGCTCCGATGCCTGTTACATTTGCTGTTGTTTGTCCATTATTCCACGAATAAAAATAAGGTATAGTACCTCCCGCTAAGGATATACTCACAGAACCTGTTAGTCCATTATAACATATTGGGTCAATTGCTGATAAAGTTGCTGTTAATAGAGGGGGCTCTGTAATGGTTACGGTTGTTTGTGTTGAACACCCAACATTATTAGTCACTGTCACAGAAAATGTATTTGCCCGCAATCCTGTTGCCGTTGCTGTGGTTTGTCCATTGTTCCAACTGTAATTTACAGATGGGCCAGCCCCGGTTATATTTGCTGTCGCGCTTCCATCATTTTCTCCGAAACAAGAAACCGGAATAATAAATGGTATAACAGTAATTGTTGGAATACTAGTGATTGTTAGGGTTGTTAAAGTTGAACAGTGATTCTCATCACTAATAGTCGCACTATAAATGCCTGCAGCCAGATTAGAAATTCCTGCATTAGTATTTCCGGCAACTGACCAGTTATAAGTGTAATTCCCAAAACCGCCACTGGGAGTAACACTGACTGAACCATTATTGTTTCCGCAAGTGGCCGATGTGCTGTTTCCTATTAATGATATAATTGAAATGTTACTTGTTACATTTATATAAGCAGTATCAAACACGCAGTTAATAGAGTCGCTTATCTCAACACTATAATTTCCAGAACAGAGGTTGTTCAATGCAGCTGTTGTGCCAACAACACTGTTGTTATTGGCTTTCCATGTAAAAGGCATGTTACAACTTCCTGTAGTATTAAAAGGCGTACCATTTACTGTTAGATTAGCCGTTCCATCGCATATACAGGAAGCAGGTGTGCTTACAGCGTCATATACGGGCGGTGCAAATTTGGATATAAAGGGAGCACCCCTTCCTATACCAATTGCATCATCGAAATAGGCATTATTACCGGGGTTCACAAATGGAAATATTGGAACAGTAGTACATTGAAAAGAACCCCAATCTCCGGAAATAAATAAATTATTAAAAGGATCTATACTTATACTGCCTGTTTGTTCCCATCCTTCTCCGCCCCAAAAAGTACTCCAATGTAATTTTCCGCCATTAGAAAATTTTAAAATCATTTGATCTGTTTGAAAAAGTCCACAAGAGCCACTGTGCGTACTATCAGTATAAGCAGTATTGTCGCAAGGTTGTTCTGTAGTTTCAATATCGAAAGAAGATGTAGTTATACAGGCATACATATTACCACAGTCATCCGTACATATAATACTGTTAGGAGTAGGGCCTTGCAGAAATCCGTCCTGTTGATTGCCTCCAAATAAGGTTCCCCACAAATAATTACCATTATTGTCAAATTTTAAAAATAATGCGTCATGTGATCCAGATATGGAATTATCGAAATAAGCGCCCGCACCTCCATTTACACTTGGGAAAGGAAAGTTGGAAGATGAAGTTATCCCTTCAATAAAAATATTGTTTTGTTTGTCTACACAAATATCAGTACTTGAATCGTAGGCGGATCCTCCCAGGTAAGTAGACCAAAGTAAATTACCATTATTGCTGAATTTAGAGATGAAAATATCCCATGTCATAGCAATCCCGTTATTAGTCGATTGAAAATAAGTTCCTGCGTTTTGCAAAGGAAATGAAAGAGATGAAGTTTGTCCCACGATAAACAAATTATCTAACGCATCAACACATAAGCCTTTTGGTTCATTATTTCCAGCACTACCTCCATAATAAGTAGACCAAAGTAAATTATGCAGGTTATCAAATTTCGCTATGAATACATCTCTACCTCCATTGATTGTATTGTCAAAATACCCCCCTCCATTTTGTATGGGAAAATCGGTTGATCTGGTCATTCCGATTATAAAAAGGTTTCCTTTACTATCGGTGTAAACATCATCTGCTTCATCTAATCTCAATCCTCCAAAATAGGTTGCCCATTGTCGTACCCCGTTACTATTAAATTCAATGATAAAAGCATCAGGATCACCTAAGCCTGCAGAAGCCCAGGTATTGTCATAATAGGTGCCGGTATTTTGGGTGGGAAAATTAACCCCTGATACACTGCCCGTCATATATACATTTCCTGATACGTCAGTGCAAATACCTGGGTTATACATAATACAATTTGTCGATCCAAAATAGGTACTCCATAATAGTACTCCAGTATTAGTAAATTTCGAAACAAATCCGTAGTTAGGACTATTTATTACAGAACCGTTATAGTACGTGCTTGCATTCAATACAGGAAAACCGGGTCCCCGTGAGGAACCTCCAATAAATAAATTGCCATTAACATCAGTGCACATATCACGTGCGGAGGCGTAAACATTTGCACCTGATCCGGCAAACAATGTGCTCCATACTAGTCGTGGATCAATTACTAAAGTCTGACTTTGATGTGCAAAATTGTTGAGGTTAAAAGTTACCTCGTAAGCTGAAAATGATTTTGGTAACAGGGCTCCGGTGTAATCGTCTTTAGGCTTAGTTATAGTTGCTTGTATTGAATAAGCGGATTTTACTTCCTGTTCGTTCTCTTTTGTATAACAATACAAATGTCCATCCTTAATAGTGCCGAGCGGAGTTTGAATCGTTATTTCGTCTGTTTTTTCCTCAGCTACTTTATCAGCTCCTATATATAGAAGTTTGATTTTTTTATAATCACCTCCCGGATGTATAACAAAATCATATTTTAAATTTTTATTATCAGCAAAATAAAGAACCCAATCAATATTGGGATAAATATTTTTTATAGTGATTTTTTGATATTGTTTTGCTGCTATTCTTTCTCGATTTCCTATATAATAAAATTGATCGGCAGCAGTAGGCAACTCTTTTATAATATTATCAGGTGAAATCGAAGCGTCTTCTAATTCCATATCTACCCGGTGCCATTGGTATTTGTAGTTTTCAAGTTGTGTGTTAATGGTGTCTCTTAGTATAGAGGAGCCAGCCATGCTTTCGGGTTTTATAAACAAATAAGTAAGTCCCTTTTTAGTAAGATAAATGCTTATTCCTTCAGATTGTAAGGTATAATAAACGAAAGGAATTTCTTCTCCGGCGGTACTTAAAAATTGCCCTTTGTTTTCTTCGAAACCGCTGCCGACGGCATTAACTAAAGGAATGTTATTATTTGTTAATCCTACACCAAAGGTATTTATTTGAAAAAGTACGAATAAAGAAAGTAATGAAATCCGTATGGCATTTAAGCTATTGCCGAATAAATTTAAAATATGGTTTGACATAGGGGATATTTTAATTAACAATTACTTTTTTATCTAAATAATTAGAAAACAGTTGTAGATGATTAATTAATCTTATAGGTAAATTAGGGCACTCGATATTGCCTGTTACAAAAATATTGTTTGATGCATCTTTATCTAGTGCATTAGCATTTTCATCTAATGATCCGCCATAATAGGTGGTCCACACTCTGTTCCCTGCTTTGTTGAATTTTGCAATAAAGCTTTCTGATATACTTAATGCGTTTGTTTGAAAAGCGCCTACCGTTACCTGGAAATTGTTTGAGTTAGTATACCCGCAAAAGATCACATCACCTGAATAGTCTGTTGTTATATAATAATTTTGAAAAGTGATTTTGTTATACGCCTTTATGTTTGTAATTCCGCTTGAGCAATGGGGGTAGTAGTAATTGAAAGATTCTTCTGAGGGAGACTCATATTCAAGATTGTATTTGCTCGTTGCACATATAAATTCCAGGTCGACTCTTAAAAATGGTAATTCTTTGCCGTGAAACTGTGATCTTGGGATTTTTATCCTCATACTAAGGGCCTGTATGGTGTGTTTTCAAACATCGGTTTTTAAAAATGTTATCTCAAAACAGTTTGAGCGAATTAATTAATCATATAAATCATAATATTTGCATTAAAATGGCATTTAATTTATATTTAAGCGATTTTAAATTAATCTTATAAAGGTGTCAAAAAAAGAATCTTCTAAATTATTTGAGCTTATCAAATCTCTTGACAAGGGGGAGAGGAGGAATTTTAAACTTTTCAGCACTGAATGGAAAGGCAATACTGCTAATAATCATCATAAACTCTTTGATATTATAGATGGTCAAAAACATTATGATGAGCAAAGCATACGAAAGAAATATCCCCACGAAAAATTTGTAAAAAATCTCGCCACTACAAAAGTTCACTTATACAATTCTATTTTAAAAAGTTTTTCTTATTATAATACTGGAGCGGCTTTGCAAGGTGATCTTTGGAAAAAGATAATAGCCGCCGAGGTTCTTTTGAATAAGCGGTTATATGATCATTGTCAACAGCAAATAAATAAGATAAAAAAAGAGGCATATAAGGTAGAAGAGTTTGCATTGTTACTAGATGTGGTTAGGGTGGAGGAAAGATTGATAAGGAGTGGTGTTCTGAAAATTGTCTATTCAAAATTAAAAGAACTATTTAAAGAAGAACAAAATCTAATCGAATTAATATATAACATTAATACCTATAAAACTATTAATCGGGATTTGTTTGACTCTATTTGGAAATATGGAGCACATAATAAAGAAGCACTGGCAAATGAACTAAAAACAATAATGGCCCACCCTGAAATGAAAGATATAAGTATGGCTCTTTCAATTAAAGCAAAAGCAATTTTTCTTCACATGCACGGGGCTTGTGGTTTTGCGTTGGAAAAACTTTCTCACTCCGTTAACTACACTAAAAAAAGACTAGAGTTGATGGAGGCTCATCCTCATATTTTAATTCGAACACATGCTGAACATCAGGGGGTACTTAGTAACCTTGTAAGTATTTACTATGAACAAAGGAAATTCTCCGAAGCAATTGCAATCATAGCTAAATATGAAACTGCATATGGTGAAAATCTAAAAATACACACGACTAAAATGCAGATTTATTTAGCACTAGGAGAAATGGATCGCTTCAGAAGCCTCATGATTAATGCCGAGAAAATACTTAAAAAAAATTCTAATGATAATTATTATATTCAGTTCATTGGAATTATCATTGTTTCTTATTTTGCTGAGGGCAGTTATAAAAAGGCTCAACAATGGAATAACCGACTTTTAAACAGAAACGACACATCTTTTAGCCTAGATCTGTTTTTATTCGTACGCCTTTTTGCGATGCTAATTGCTTTCGAATTAAAAGAATACCATTTGTTGGAATCATATACGCGCTCATTAAAACGGCAACTGAATAAATTGGGCGGAGCCCGATCAGTAGCTAGTCTCCTGGTCGATTTTATTCAAAAAGCGCAGTTTCAAAAACTTGATGATTCTTATTATAATATGCTTAGGGATCTCAAGAGTAATCTGGATAAACTCAAGAAGGAGGCAGGTGGTCATATGATGGAGTATTTTAATTTATCCATTTGGGTGCAATCTAAAATTGAGAAAAAAACTTTTATTCAGGTGCTTAAAAAGGAAAATAAAAAGAAACTAATTGACCCATTAATTTCCTAATAACAGAAATCGCTGACCCGATCTTGGGTCGGAAAATAGCGTATCTACTCTTTCAATAATTAATTGATTGATCAGTACATTTTTTGATGCTATAATAAATTTAATATTGTATTGGTCTATAAAGTCGATCTGGCTTTGCTGTATTGAAACAAAATTGTTTTTCTCTTGTTGAGATTTTACAAATTGATTAAATGCGGATATTTCTATTGATTTTTTTTCAATCATAGGAATATTATCCCGCAATTCCCGCACTAAAGTGTCTCCCAATATGCTGATGTCTATGCAACCCATATATTGAGATAGAAAAGGAAGGTAAAAGCTATGATCAGGATAACCCTTTATCGCAAGAGTTTTGTATTCTGTTTCTTCAAAAAGCATTACACCGATCGCTTTTTCTTCTTCCTTAAATGTAATGCGGCGTATTTTTTCTAAATACTCAGCGGAAAGCGAATTGTTTTTTTCTTTTTGTACATCATAAATATGATAGGCATAAACTGCTTTCGAAAAAAGCACGATCAATGTTATTGCAAGAATAGCAGATCGGATTTTTTTATTCAATGGTGTAAGCGATTTTTTTTCAAAAAAGAAAACGAGAGCAAGAACTATAAAAAGAACATTAACAAAGCACAGTACATTTGTGTATAATTGCCAGCCATTCTGCATTTTATAAAAAGTAGCTGAGCCGAATAAAGAAGCGAAATAACAACACAGCATAAGCCATGAGAGGTTTTTGTAATGTGATTTTACTCCTTTACTAAATAAAAGTATCGTTGATAGTAATATGAAAGGAAGGTATAATAGTAAGGATCTGTAGAAAATATCTTTCATTCTGTAAAGTAATTCAGCAATAAATATTTTTACTGACCTAAACGACCATCCGGTCAGGTCGGTAGTTTCCATTACATTTCCATATTCATGATAGCGGAGTTTTGTGTTTCCGAAATAGGTGTACATGAAAATTATAAATCCGCCCAGGCAAAATACATAAAAACAAATCCGGATAAATTCGTATTTGTTAATTTGCCTGGTGAGTACTGCAGTTAATGAAAATAATAATATTCCACCCAATGTTCCCATTCCAACGCTTATAGATAATATAGGGAGTATGAGTAAGCTCGCCAATGCAATTGTTATGTAACCATTGATGAATAATAAAACCGAGAGGAATAAAAAGGGATAATACGCTGAAAATTTTTCTCCAAAATATTCCAGCGGAGCCTCAATGTAATTTAAAACGTAAACGGATGATGGTTTTTCGAGGTAGAAATACAGTCCGCCTAAAAATAAGAAAAGGGGAACGGCCATTTGTTGAAATAGAGAAACGGTACTAATTTTTTCAAGTAATGCGAACAAGCCCAATACCGCTATAATATTCAGCATTGGATAGGTAAGCAGGTAAAGCGATAAAAGGTTAGGTGAGCAATACACAACCGATAGTCCGGCATTTAACCAAAGTTCAAAATAGTGATAAGGGTTAATGCCGCTATATGCATCGTTAATCAGATTATTTATTCCGCACGTGTTTTCTATTCCTGTTTGAGTAAGCATCAGGGATATGTTTGAGTAAAATATATTGTCTTTGTTAGGTATGGAGAAAACCCAGTCACTCCCTGTCAAGACAATTGAAGCAAACCAGGAGTAAAGAATAAATGATACAATGAACAGTGGGAGTAATTTGCCTGTGATATTTCCCCTGTTTGTTTCTGTTTCATTTTCAGGTAAAATGCTAAGTTCAAGGGGAAGATTTTTGTTCTTCTTCAGAAAAATAAATTCAATAACGAGGAAGCTTATAATAAGTACAAGTCCCATATTTATGGTCTGGCCTGCAGAGCGGACAATTGAATAAACAGCAATCATGGCTGTTAACCCGCAAAGCAGCCGCACAAAAAGGCTGGAATAAAACCCCTTTATCAGTATATGTTTTGACCTAATGAGTTTGAAGACGAAATATCCAACCAGGTAACAAAGGAAGAGCGTAAGAGCTAGTAAAAAATAATATTTTATAAAGAGGATAACCGCTTCCGGCATAATGAGGAATGATATGTTTTTGATCTGCAAAGGTGTTGCTAAAATTGTTTTCTTTAAGGCAAATCTCAGGCTTGGGAGAAATAGTAATGAACATTGTTAGTAATTATTAACCATTTGTCTTAATAGTTGTTAACAATGAATTAACAGGTTTTTGCAATTAAATCAACAAATTATCCACACTCCCCATTTGCGTTTAAGGGTTACCTATATTTGTTGGGATAGGGTGGAAACTCCTTAATTTCTATTATGCAAAACGACCTTTTAGAGAATATTAAGCAGAAATTTGAGTTGATGGTTCCACAGAACCAGGAAACACTATTACTGTTGGCTGCACTGCAATCTAAGATAGATAGCCAGATTATTGAGGACGCCTTTACTCAGAGAGATTTTGAGGAGGCAGTGGATGAAGTTTCGGACCTGTTGCAGAGAGGACAGATTCAGAAAGAAAATATTTCCAAAAAGCTCAGCCAGTATTTTTATACAACACTAAAAAGAGGGAATGAATACCGTTACCAGTTAACAGTTTTTGCACGTGAGTTAGTGGGTCTTGTGTTGAATGAGTTACAGCCTCAGTTTGACGAGGTAGAGCTGGTACACACATTCGAAAGAACATTAAAATTAACTCCCGGCGATCTTGAATCTATAAAAAAGTTCGAGTATTGGTTTAACAACCACTTTGTACCTTCAAAAAAAATAATTCTTTCACACACGGAAAATCTTCAACGCCTTGTTGATTCGAAAACGGCTGCGTTGAGGTCTTTGCTTAAAGCAAACCTTGAGCATACCAAGGAGCTTATCAATAGTTTCATTGAGATATTCGAAGCCTTAGGAAAACAAACGGAAGGCCTAACCGGTACTATGATGTTTAAACAGGAAGTATTGGAGAATATTAAATCTGCAGAAAGTGGATTTATGGACAATAAGGATTCCTGGGATAAATATTCACGAATACGTATGGAGGTGGAACGCTTTTTCGATAATATCGATTACCGTGTCCTTTCTATCAACGATCGTATTCAAGGTTCTACTTCAAGACTTAAAACATTGTATGATACCCTCAGGTATAAACAATTGTTTAAACTTAAGCTGGAAAAATTTTTAGGATATGTTTTAAAGAATAGTACTTACGATAAAGAAACAGATACTGTTAAGTTACCCGGAAATGTTGATACCCGTAAGATCCCTTATTTCAGAAAAAAAATTCATGCGATACCATCGCTTATATTCGGTGATGTAATTCCTCGCGAAGTTCCCGAGTTGAATGAAGATGAAGAATACAAAAAACTGAAAGAGAAAGAGAATATGAGATTGCTTAACCGCCAGGAAAGTGTATCAAAATGGTTGGAGAGCATCAATTCAAATTTTGATAAAGGAAAAACAATTGATTTCGAAAAGTGGTTTAAAGATATTTACAAGAGTGAACAAAATCTTGAAGTGCCAATTGAAGTTTGTTTCGGACTTATACAAAAATACGGACGGGTTAAAGATGCCCAATTAGTTATTGATACAAAAGATCCTTTTAAAGCGAACGAAGACTTATCATTATGGAAACTGAAAATTCAACATTTGCATTCTTAGAAAGCGAAACGGCAAGTAAGTATTTTGCCGAAGTGGATTTTGCTCTAAAACAGGGCCGCCATATTCAGCACTATGGAACGGATGCAAAGTTCTGGGATTATATTAGCGATAACTATTCCCAGTTAGCAAAATACTATGAGCATTTGTTCGGTGTATTCTTAAGACGCGACAGTAATGAGCGTGATGTTTATTATTATTTGGATTTTCCGGAAGATGGCCATGGTCGCTTTGTTGGGGATAGAAATAAAGATATTGATCCGCGTATGGTTATCGTAGGGGTTTTATTGCTTAACCTTTATAAAGAGCGTTTCTTCGAAGGGAAAGATGTTAAGTGGACAACACTTGAAACTATTATAGAAGAAGGTGAACACAAAGAATACTGGCAGCGTTTGTTGTATGGTGAAGTAAAAAGAAATTATACACCCAACGAAAAAGATGAAATGAAACGCAGAATGGAAAGAACTCTTAATGAGTTTGACCGTCTCGGATGGATCAATTGGGTGGAGCGTGAAACGCTGCACTTTGAAATGCTTCCTGCTATTGATAGGTTAGCCAAATTATATTCTAATGAAATAAGTAATGTTGAACTAATGAGTGAATATATAAATGAGCAAGTATCCTAGGATTTATTCCCTGTCCACAGCGGGCGTAAGACAGCATTATAATGCTGATTACATGCTGCACCACGTTCGTACCGATTTTACCGGTGATAACGGTCTTGGTAAATCTATCATTGCGGATTTAATGCAGCTTATCTTCATTCCCCGCCGCGATATGTGGAAGCCAGGAACAGAAGGTGTTGATAAGAACGATCGTAAGATTGAAGGTATTCCTTTGAACAAAGATTACGTGCAGCACGCATATACGTTCATTAATATTGAACGTTACCAGGGACGCTTCATCACTCTTGGAGTATTTATTCCTAAAAATTCTCGTCTACCGGTACGTCCTTTTATTATTCAAAAAGGTGATGACTTCGATAACAAAACATTGATCTCTTTTGATCATCCTATTAAAGCGAACGATTTTCTTTCTGCAGATAAACAGGTGCTTGATCTTAAGGATTTAAAACAAACTCTGAAAGATAAATACGGTGTTCATCTTCGTGATTTTTTCAGAGCGGAAGAAATTAATGTATACTATGATTTGCTTTACAGGAATCAATTGGTTTCAATTGATCTTACTAAAGAAGGCAATTTAAAAACATATGCGAAAATATTGCAATCCTTCGCCCGTGCGAAAACGTTGGATATTAATAACTCGCGAAGCCTTCAGAATTTCTTGTTCGAAGATAACAACGAGATTAAAAATTTATTCGAGGAACAAAAAGATCTGCTTGTTAGCTATATACGCCAGTATAATGGCAACAGAAGTGTTATTCGTGACCTTGAGAATAAGCAGACGAAATTATTTTCTCTGAAAAAGCAATATGATATTGCAAATGGTGCCAAGATAGAATTTTATAAAGGTGATGCTTCATTTGCAGCTGCAAGGTTACGTGATTCTCAAAGAGCATCAAATGAGAACAGGCTGCGTTTAGATGGCGCCATGAAAAATTATCAGCAAAGTTCTGCTGAGGCAAGAAACCTGGCTCAGAATATTTTAGTTAATTACAGTGAACTTAATGGCATAAGTTTATTGCTTAAAAAACAATTCGAAAAAGAGTTGCCTCAATATACTGATGAAAAAATTATTGATAAGAGAGAGGCTGCAAACCGCTTGTGGAGCGTTGTTCATGAGTTAGATAAGGTAGCTGATATTTATAAAAAATACAAATATGTTGATGCGATAAAACATAAGATAAAGGAACAGGCTACCATTCGTGAGCAAAAGAAAAAATTAGAACTGTTACAGGATATAGAAAGTTTTGAAGATTTTGAAAAATCAGAGTGGGCAAAAGATTTTAAGACAGCATATGAAAATTATCAGCAAAAAGTAGTAGAGCTTCCGCAAACAATCGCGCAGCTTAAAAATATGCTGGACCTGTATGAGAACGATAAATCTGATTCGTTGATACAATGGGCCATTGCTCAGAAAAAAGCATTGTCTGTTGCTGAAGAAACTGTAGTGATGCATCTCAAAGATGTAATGGTTAAAAAACCTAAAGCAGCTGAGGGTGGAGATAAATATACCATTAGTCCAAAGGAATTATTGGCCAGTTTCGAAGAAGATAAAGGTGGAGTATGGTTGAAGTTAGGTGAACTTCGTGAATACGTTCCTCTTATTACAAAGCAAAAATTCAGTAATGCTAAAACATTAAAAACTGCATTAGAAAAAGATAAAGAGAGCATCAAAAAAAGTTTAATTGATTCAGAAGAAGAGCACGAGATGTTGATGAGGTTGAACAGGGAGCTAAGTGAGATCGGATTTAATGCTGATTTCTGTGAGGTATATAAAGCCCGCGAAGTGATCCAGGGTTATGAGGTTGATGAGATGCTTAATGAAACGGTTATTCCGATCATTGAAGCGAACATTGAGCACCTCGATAAATACGATCAGCTAAGAAATGAATATAAGGAGGCCAATGAGCAAAGTACGCGTTTTGCTAAAAAGCAAACGGAACTTAGCATGGAATTGGATCAGGTAAATGGTGATCTTGTTGATCTTGCGACAAAAATTGAAACACTGCAAAAGGAAGCTCGCAGCGCTGTTAATTTCGATGATCTTCATTTGCGTAAATTAAATGGTGAACAATTAAAAGGCACACGCGATACAATCACTAAAGAATTGGTTGGTCAGCTTACTTCTAAGGATACTGCAGAGCGTGCCATGATATCATCTGAAGGTGTTGTATTGAGTTGCCGTGAGAGAGAAAAACAAATAGTAATAGATCTCGAAAAATATTCCAAAGACTTTGACGAGAAAAAACGCACTCTTGAAATTGAAACAGAACTTAAGTTTGAAGAGCTGTTGCAAATGCAGGGATATACTGAAAATTCTATCCGTAAACTGGAGATTGCATTTTTTGATGCACGCCGCGATTACGAAGAGGAGTTTACACGCATTGCTCAATCGTTTGATGAGAGTAAGGATCATAAAAATCCGGAACTGGAAAATGATAAATTTAACTTCTATACCCTTGTCCGCATCCTTTGCGGTAAAATGGGAATGGAAGGTCTTGCTCCTGAATTGGATAAACTCAATGAAGAACTTAAAAAATTCGGTGACCTCCAGTTAGCAATTATCATGAATGTATTCTCACAAGTGGAGAAACAATTCAATGGATTAAAACGTTTGGTTACGGAATTAAACTTCTTCTTCCAGGAAAACAGGATCAGCAATGGTTATATGTTCCGTATTGATTTTAATGAGCGTAAAGACATTGATATTAGCTGGATCACTAAAATGCGTGAGCGCGCAAAAGTTCAACGCTTTGGCGCTGATCTTTTTACTGAGACCGGCGGTTTGCACCATACAGATAATTCGCCTGATAAATTGATCGTGAGTATTGCTCAAGCATTTAGCGCGATTAAAAATTGTGAATTGGAGGACCTCATTAACCCTAAATTTTATTTCGAGTTAAGAGTTGGTTTATATGATGATAAAGGAAACCGTTACTCTGGTAGTGGTGGGCAGGCTTATACTGCACTTGCATTATTGTGTATCGGGCGTCTCTCTGTTATTCAACGTGAAAAAGACAGGCCGGGAGTTAAGTTTATTGTCATTGAAGAGTTATCGAACATTGATGATACCAACTTTAACTTGTTTCCGCAAATTGCCGAGCAGTTTGGTTACCAGCTAATGACAATGACGCCAAAACCTTTTGGTACTTACTCGGAAGACAGCTGGTTCCTACATATGTTGGTTCGCGGTAAAGACAAGGATATCAATTATCAACCAATGAGTTTCTTTAAAACTAAAAACTCCAAGAAAGTACTGGATGAATACCTGGCAGATGTAACGAATTAGATTCACTCTTAAAATTTTAAAAGGAGCTTTCCATTCTGGAAGGCTCCTTTTTTTTGGTAATATATCAATTGGTAATACGTTATTGAATACATGTTGATGTTTCGTAAAATACTTGTTGTGTTCATTTCATTGACTGTTTTTGGAACGCAGGCCCATTCTATTCCGCCCAAGAAAAAGCTTTTTCTAAATAAGTACGATAAAATGGGTAGAAGAAAGGGCAAGTGGAAGGTATGGCATGATGATGAAAAGAAGAAGATAAGCAGTAAAGGGCATTTTAAACGGGGAAATGAAAGAAGAACTTGGAAGTATTATGCCACTGATGGGACCCTGCGGAGGATTGAGAAGTACAAAGATGAGGGGCGATTGATCTATACTACCATTTATCATCCTAATGGCAAGGTTCAGTGTTCCGGAGTTGCCAAATTACTGGAGCGGACCTCTGATATCCATTATTACTGGGATGGAGACTGGAATTATTATTCTGATTCGGGAAAATTGATCAAAACGGTCACTTTTAAGGTAGGGAAGGAGATTAGGGTCAAAACTTATTAACCCCCCCCCCCATTTCTTAAAAAAAATATTTTCTATCGATTTTATTGGTGTAAAGTTTTTTTAAAAATAACTATCTTTGCAGGCAAGTTTTTATTATGCTGGACGGAAAAGATCTTATTGTTGCAACGAAAGAATTTGCAAAGGAAAACAGGCTGTTAAGTTGGGTACATACTATTGTTGCTCTTCTTATTGTTGGATTGTGTGTAACTGGTATTCTCGCAAACATTCCTTTTTACTTAAAGCTTCTTTGTAGCATTTTGCTTGGGCTCACTGCTGTTCGTGTGTTTGTTATTTTTCACGATTACCTGCACAATGCTATACTTCATAAATCTTTTTTAGCAAACGTTATTTTTACGGTTGTCGGGATCGTAATGTTGGCACCAAAAAGTATCTGGAAGCGTTCGCACGATTATCATCATAAACACAATTCAAAATTGTTCAGTGCAAGCATAGGTTCTTATCCTATTATGACACGTGAAAAATTTGAAACATCTAATAAAGGCGAGCGAAGACTTTATTTATTTATCAGGCATCCGATTACCATTTGCTTCGGATATATTTTTATGTTCATATATGGAATGTGTATCAATTCATTTTTGAGCAGTCCGCGCAGGCATCTTGATTCTGTCCTCGCTCTTTTTATTCATTCTTCATTTATCGTATTCCTGATCATCATCGGCCAGTGGCAATTATTGTTTTTGCTTGTGCTGCTGCCCTCGTTTATAACGTTTGGTCTGGGAGCGTATTTATTTTATGCACAGCATAATTTCCCAGGTGTAACCTTTCGTAATAATACCAATTGGAATTATGTTGGTGCTGCATTGGATTCTTCAAGCTATATGAAAATGAACAGGGTAATGGAATGGTTTACAGCTAACATTGGTTACCATCATATACATCACTTGAATGCACGTATTCCGTTTTACAGGCTGCCTGAAGCTATGGAAAAAATGCCCGAGTTACAGCATCCTAAAACAACTTCGCTGCGTATAAAAGATGTTCTATCTTGTTTTAAATTAAAACTGTGGGATCCATCCATTAATAAAATGACAGGTATTTAAACCTGTGTTTATTTCAGATTTACTTTTACTATATAGGATCCCTTGTTGTTTGCGTTATGTACTGTTTCGTAAATAGCAAGATAAAGCATTCCGCTGCCCGTTACGTTTCCGGAAAATTTAGCGCCGGCTTTCATTACTGTTCCGTTTTCACCGATCTTATACACAACGTTTCCGTAGGTGGGGTAGGTAGAGTTCCCTTCATCATAATATTCATCTTCATATCCTGTTTCTGTACTTGCGTTTTTTACACTTCCATTCGGTTTGTATTTTGAATTTGAAAGACTGGCTAACGTAACTTCTCCGTTTGCAGTAATGTTTAATTTCTGTCCTGTCTTTACCATTATTCCCGTGCGTAGCCAACCTCCATTCAGATTTCCGCTGATATGCTTGGCTGCCTGTAATGTATAAGCTGTCTCTCCTTTTCCATCAACTTCGATATACATAACATCAATATGTTTTATTTTTTCTTTTGGAATAATTAATGTTCCATATTCTGTTTTCAGGTCTATTACTTTGAAATTATAAGTTCCTCCCATTGAATATTCAGAGTCAATTACAACGATATCTTTTGAAGAATAGCTGTCATCTACCCCGTGGGTCGCCTTTAATTCGCTCAACGCCATATCAACGGTGTAATCTGTATAATCTGACAAGATGTATTTTTCTGAATTAATAAAATCTTCGATTATTATAATTGTGCCAATATTCATTTTTACTAATGCTTCGTATGCATTTTTTCTCATTTCCTCACTGCTGTTGGAAAGTTGTTTTAGCATCCCGGTTATTTTTTCACTGTTAGAATTATCGGCTGTTATACCAACATCTATAGAAGAAACATTTTTTAACGGAACATCCAGTTTGCCATAATCTGTTATCAGGGTTATATTTCCAAGTTTGGACTGGCCGCTTAGAATGTTGCCGTCTCTTAAAGTCAATTTTAATTCCACGTTTTGTGCCAACGAGGTAAGTGTTATCAGGCTAAGTGTTAGAAGTGAAAAGAGTTGCTTTTGCATATTATTCTTATTTAGTTTCTGTTTCAAAAATATCCGGTGTTATACTCACCCCGTCTTTAAAATAAAATACACCGCCCCAGCCCCATACTTTTTTCATGTATACTCGTTGAATCCCATCTCTTACTACGACACGCTTCGTTACTTTGCAATTCCCTTCCTGTGATAGTTCTTCGGTAACACCATCCGTATAAACCCTGCCTGGTTCCGGTGTTGCTGTTACTGCTGCAGTCGGTTGCTGCGCGAGTAATTTATCTATCTCAGCGATCTTGTCTTTCGGATATTTCTCATTGGGTTTATAGCTCAGCGCTTCGTTATAAGAACCTTTTGATATTTTGTAGTCTTTGCTTAGAAATAATTTATCCGCTTTTGTAATTGCATCATTGTATTTTTTTTCCAGTTCTTTTTGTCGGGCGATCGCGTCTAAAATTTTATCTATTTCTGTTATTTTATCTTTCGGATATTTTTCACCTGCTTTATAGGTTAATGCTTCAGTGTATGAACTTTTTGCAGCCGTATAATCTTTTGCAGCAAAAGCTTTATCGCCAGTTGTAATAGCAATATTGTATTTTTCTTCCAATGCTTTTGCATTCGTCATGTCAGTAAGCAGTTTATCTATCTCGGCTATTTTATCTTTCGGATATTTTTCACCTGCTTTATAGGTTAATGCTTCATTGTATGAATTTTTTGCTGAAGTGTAATCTTTTGTTCCAAAAGCCTTATCACCTAAGGTGATAGCCGCATTGTATTTCTCCTCCAATGCTTTTATATTCGCCAAGTCAGCAAGCAGCTTATCTATTTCAGTAATCTTATCTTTTGGATATTTTTCTCCGGTCTTATAGGTTAAGGCTTCGTTGTATGATTTTTTTGCTGTTGTATAATCTTTTATCCCGAAGGCTTTATCTCCTGTAGTAATTGCAGCATTGTATTTTTCGTCGAGTGCTTTCGCATTCGCCAGGTCAGCAAGTAATTTATCTATTTCAGTGATCTTATCTTTTGGGTATTTTTCGTTCGCTTTATAGATTAATGCTTCGTTGTATGAGCTTTTTGCAATGGTATAATCTTTTGTTCCGAAGGCCTTATCTCCTGCAGCAAGAGCAGCATTGTATTTTTCTTCCAATGCTTTAGCGTTGGCCGCGTCTCCAAGTAATTTATCTATTTCAGTAATTTTATCTTTTGGATATTTTTCAGCTGCCTTATAGGTAAGTGCTTCGTTGAATGAGGCTTTAGCAGTTGTATAATTTTTTGTTCCAAAGGCTTTGTCACCGGCAGCAATAGCTGCATTATATTTTTCTTCGAGTGCTTTAGCGTTTACTGCATCCGCAAGTAATTTATCTATTTCGGTAATTTTATCCTTGGGATATTTTTCACCTGCTTTGTAGGTCAATGCTTCATTGTAGGAATTCTTTGCGGCAGTATAATCTTTTGTTCCAAAAGCTTTATCACCGTCGGCAATAGCTGTATTGTATTTTTCTTCCAACGCTTTTGCGTTTGCGAGGTCGCCTAATAATTTATTTATCTCTGTAATTTTGTCTTTAGGATATTGTTCGTTCGCTTTATAACTCAACGCCTCATTGTAAGAAGTCTTTGCCGCAACGTAGTTTTTTATTTTAAAAGCATTGTCTCCCGAGGCAATTGCAGCTTTATATTTTTCTTCGAGTGCCTTTGCGTTTGCAGCGTCAGCAAGTAGTTTGTCTATCACAGTAATTTTATCTTTTGGGTATGGTTCATTTACTTTGTATTTTAAGGCCTCATTGTAAGAGCTTTTTGCAGTTGCATAATCTTTTGTTCCAAAGGCCTTGTCGCCGACTGCAATAGCTGCATTATATTTTTCTTCGAGTGCTTTTGTGTTTGCCATATCGGCAAGCAATTTATCTATCTCAATAATTTTATCCTTTGGATATTTCTCAGTGGCTTTATATGTCAATGCTTCGTTGAATGAGCTTTTTGCAGCTATATAATCTTTTGTTCCAAAAGCTTTATCCCCT
>CAZQIC010000055.1:25002-28622 GCA_964593555.1 uncultured Bacteroidia bacterium
GTTGAATGAGCTTTTTGCAGCTATATAATCTTTTGTTCCAAAAGCTTTATCCCCTGCAGCAATGGCGGCCTTGTATTTTTCTTCCAAAGTTTTTGCATTCGCTGCATCAGCAAGTAGTTTATCTATTTCTGTAATCTTATCTTTCGGATATTTTTCTCCTGCTTTATAAGTCAGTGCTTCATTGTATGAACTTTTTGCTGTTGTATAATCTTTTGTTCCGAAGGCCTTATCTCCTAAGGCAATAGCTGCATTGTATTTTTCTTCCAACGCTTTTGCGTTTGCGAGGTCGCCTAATAATTTATTTATCTCTGTAATTTTATCCTTTGGATATTGTTCGTTCGCTTTATAAGTCAATGCCTCATTATATGAAGTTTTTGCCGCAGCATAGTTCTTTGTTTTAAATGAATTATCTCCCGCGGCAATGGCAGCTTTATATTTTTCCTCCAATGCTTTTGCATTGACCTGATCGCCAAGCAATTTATCTATCTCCGCAATTTTATCTTTTGGGTATTGTTCTCCTGATTTATATTTTAAGGCTTCGTTATATGAGTTTTTTGCGTCAGCATAATTTTTTATCCGGAAAGCTTTGTCGGCAGCGGCTATTGCTGCTTTGTACTTTTCTTCCAGGGCTTTTGCGTTGGTTGCATCAGCTAGTAATTTATCTATCTCGGTAATTTTATCCTTTGGATATTTTTCAGCTGCCTTATAGGTAAGCGCTTCGTTGTATGAATTTTTTGCGCTAGTATAATCCTTCTCACCAAAGGCTTTATCGCCTGCTGCTATAGCGGCATTGTATTTTTCATCCACCAGTTTTCCTTTAGCCAGTTGGGAAAGAATTTGATCAATTTCATTGATCCTGTCCTTAGGATATTTCTCGTTACCCTTGTAACTAATGGCTTCATTATAAAATATTTTCGCGTTACTGTAATCTTTATCACTAAAGGCATTATCTGCTTTAGCAATAGCGGCTTTGTATTTTTCTTCTATGTCTTTTGTCTGTTGCAGATCAGAAATTATTTTTTCTATTTCTGCGATCTTGTCTTTTGGATATTTATCAGTCGGTTTTAATGCCAGGGCCTCTTTGTAACTTGATATAGCATTCGTAAATGATCTCTCTGTAAATTCCTTATCAGCCTTTGCAATGATTGCTTTGTATTTTTCATCACCTCTCTGGTCATTTGCCAGTTGTTCAAGAAGTTTATTTATCTCGGCTATCTTATCTTTTGGATATTGCTCATCAGGTTTAATCCCTTGTGCTTGCCTAAATGCAGCTATTGCTTCTTCGTATTTTTTTGCAGTGAAAGCTTTGTTACCTTTTTCAACTGCATCAGTGTAGCTACTGTTTGTCGTGTTTTGCGCCTGTTGCTGCTGTTTAAGTTTTTCGGCCGCTTCTTTGGCTAAACGTTCCTGCTCCTTCTGGCTTTCTTCTTCCAGCGCTTTGAGTTTTGCCAACGCTTCAAGCATCGACTCGGTATATTTCTGGTTAAAATTGAAATCCTCTGAAGCGGCATCATAATTTATTTTAGCAATGGGTTGATCAAGTATCGAGTAATCTACATTCTCAACTTCTTCAAAAATAGTTACCGTAAATTCAAATCCACCAAAACCAAATTCGGCCCTTTTGCTAGGAACACTTTTTGTTGTTACCGTAAATCTTTTAGTAATAAAGCCGGCCTTTGTTACTGTTATTTCGTAATCGTTATTGGAGGTTAATTCAAAATTAAATTTACCATTGCTTGAGGTGGATACTTTTTTTACCAATTGGCCGTTGGAGTAAAGGCTCACCATGGCGCCCTCTAATTTCTTACCTCCCTTTTCAACTTTACCACCAACTTCAAGTTTAAAATCCTGTGCAAGGAATGCTTCAGGCGCTATCAGCAACATAACCAATGCGGCAATGCGGATAAATAACAAATTATGTATTGAATTATGTGTTCTCATATACATCAATTCAATATCCTAATTATAAGATTCAATTGGGGGCTTTTTTTCACAAAAATATAACTAGTAAATATCGGTAAAATTTGGCAAACACTTTGTAGCTTTGAGTACAACAAAAATGCCATAAAACGCGCATGAATATTAGTTTTTGGGAATATGATTCCTGCTTTGATAATGTTGATGTTGTTATAGTTGGTGCGGGTATTGTAGGCCTCTCCACTGCTATCAATCTAAAGTTAAGATCTCCGCGCCTAAAAGTGCTGGTTTTGGAACGGGGAGTGCTGCCTAGTGGCGCTAGCACTAAAAATGCAGGTTTCGCCTGTTTTGGAAGTCCTACTGAACTTATGGATGATCTCGATACCCATACTGAATCTGATATGGTCGCATTGGTGCAAAGACGCTGGAAAGGGCTACAGCTGCTTCGTTCGACCTTGGGAGATGCCAATTTAGATTATACGGATCATGGGGGGTATGAGTTGTTTGACAATGAGGCGGAATACGAGAAATGTTTAGATAGGCTTGAGAAAATAAATGGGCTACTCGCCGACGTGTTCGGTGCGAAAGATGTTTTTTCTAATGCTGATGATAGAATCGACTCTTTGGGATTTAAAAATACCAAGCATCTTATTTATAATAAATTGGAAGGACAATTGCATGCCGGAAAAATGATGAGCAGTCTTTTGCAGAAAGCGGTTGGTCTTGGGGTAATTATAATTAATGGAATTAACGTGAAAGATATCATTTCTGAAAGTAAAAATAAGGTGCGATTGCGTTTTGACAATGAGCTGGAGTTTGTTGTTAAAAAAGTACTGGTGGCTACAAATGGTTTTGCAAAAAAAATAATGCCCGGCCTGGAAGTCATGCCGGCACGATCGCAGGTTATGGTGACAACACCATTGGAAAACCTGTCTGTTAAAGGTTCATTTCATTTTGATAAAGGGTATTATTATTTCAGGAATATTGGTAATCGTATTTTACTGGGCGGAGGAAGAAATTTTGATATGCAAAATGAATTTACTGATGAGTTTGCGGTAACTGAACGAATTCAAAAAAGACTGGAAGAATTTTTAAGCACGGTAATATTGCCCGGAAAAAAGTATAGTATTGAGAGAAGATGGAGTGGAATAATGGGGGTTGGTCCTGAAAAAAGTACTATTATAAAAGAGGTTGAACCTTCTGTTTTTTGTGCCGTGAGGATGGGTGGAATGGGGGTAGCCATAGGTTCCCTGGTGGCTGCCGAAGCCGCTGAAATGCTTATCAACGGCTGATTTAGGGTATGTAATAAGTTGTTGATAATAAGCTTTTGTTGTTTTTTGTAATAAAATGATAATTCCTTATTATTGTATATTAACCTGATATTTGTTTAGATATGAAAAAGATAAAACAGTTTTTTGGATATAGAATGATAGTAACATTGATGTTACTTGGCGGTGTTTCTTTTGTTATGGAATCATGTACAAAAGCTGCTTGTGGTACAAAGCATCACAAGAAGATGAAAAATAAACGCATTAAAAAGGGCACAAATTTTATGACGTATTAATAATTAGCTATAAAAATTTAAAGGCGGACATGGTCCGCCTTTTTTTATGCTTAATTTTTTAATTAAATTTTGTTTTTAGTAATTCTTCTGGCGCACGCATCTCATCACTGGTGCAGACAGCGGGACTTGAACCATTTTA
>CAZQIC010000056.1:0-28604 GCA_964593555.1 uncultured Bacteroidia bacterium
TAGATACGATTTTATTAGATTGTTTTTAACATTCTATTTTTAGAACTCCCCTTTAATAAAAAATTATTTTCTGTTGCAAAAAGGGCAATTTTAAAAGCTGAGAAGATAGCGATTGAGCACGAAAGATTGCCATATCTTTTTTCAGTGTTTTCATGGAAGCGCGATATAATACGAGCCGAAATGAACCTGGAGGAAGACCTTTCGAAACATTTGATCGACAGCTTTTCGGAAGATTTTAAATTCGTAGATATCTATAAAAATTCTCTTGAGTTTCGCCAGTTGCAGTTTATTACCTCTGTTCCTTTTTTAGGAAAGCACCCCGTTAACAGGAGTTCACATTCGAAAAATGAGATTAAAAAATTACTGAATCACCCCTTGCTTTCGAGTGAAAAAAAGGCACTCTCATTTAATGCAAAAAAATCATACTACTATTCCTATATAGGCATTTATAGAATCCTTGGCGATTTTGAAAAAAATTGTAATTATACAAAACGGTGGATTGAATTTATTGAAAAGGATTCGGCCCATTTACAAACTCATTCGTTGGATTACATTGAGGGTATGGTAAGGTTATTGACGTATCATTATATGTTGAAAAGGGGGGATGAGTTGTTGAGGTGCTATAATAAAGTAAATGCATTTTTTACCACGCTCCCACAAAAACTGAAAACAAAAAAATGCAATACACTTATTCTGAAATCCAATGTTATTCAGTTGTATTACTTTGCGGAATCCAATCAATTTTTAAATGCAGAAAAAAAGATTCAGTTTATAGCTAAGGAAAATGATTATCAAAAGTTGATAGACAAGGATACATTGCTTAGTTTTTATTTTATGTCTTCAGCCTTATATTTAATTATAGGGCAATACAAAAATGCTGTGAAATGGTTAAATGAGCTGATTAATACAAATGAAAAAAAAATTCGCCAGGATTTGTTTCAGGATGCAAAAATTTTAAGCATAATTATTCATTACGAATTAGGGAATATTGATTATCTCATCTACCTGGTAAAATCTACGCTGAATAGCCTAAAAAAGAACGACTCAAAATTTAAACTTGATAGTACGATTGTAAACTTTTTTCAAAAGGAAATCATAAAAAATATTGATGAAACAAAACACGCACTTGCTTTTACACAACTCAAAAAAGAAATTGAAGAGATAATTAAAAATCCTTCAGAGGCAAAGGCACTTAACTCCTTTGATTATCTGGTTTGGATAGATAGCAAAATTCGAAAATGTTCTATGGCACAAATATTTAATGAAAGGAAGGCGAGCCGGTAGTAAACTCATCGTATTATATTTACGCTACCTAATAAACTTTTTTTAGCACCCATTAAATTTGTGTATTCAAGTTTCCACACATAAGTGTCTTCCTGAGCAATATTTTTTCCACCGTTAGCTCTTCCATTCCAGCCCTGAGAAGGATCATTCGTTTCGAAAATTAAACTTCCCCAGCGGTCGAATATTGAAAATAAATATTTTGAAGAAGAAATGCCTGTGTTAAAAGGTAAGAACATATCGTTCTTTCCATCACCATTCGGAGTAAATGTATTTGCTATATAAAGAGTAGGCTCTCCATCAATTTCTTCGTCAATTGTAATAATTTTGTAGACGGTATCTGAACAACCATAAACATTTGTTATTATTAATTGTATTCTGTAAGTGCCTGTATCTTGATAGTTAAAATTGGGGCTTTGCTGACTGGATGAAGATTTATTTACATTGCCAAAACTCCATTGCCATGAATTTATTATTCCTAAAGAGGTATCCGTAAAATTAATTACAGAATTTTGAGGTACAACTCCTGAAGGATTAATTATAAATGCTGCAAGCGGTTGGCTATATACTTGTACGGCATTTGGTTTATTAACTGATGCCGTACAGCCATTGATATCTGTTATTGTTAACGCTACCGGATAACTGCCGGGTATAACGTAGCAATGACTAGGGTTTAATGTATTGGAATTGGTGCTATCTCCAAATGTCCATTTTGCAAGGACTGCAGGAGGATTACTTTGTGGTGTAAAACTAATACATACAGGCGCGCACCCCTCACTGTCATTTTGAGAAAAGTTTATTTCGGGTAATGGATTCACCATAATGTTATTCGAAGCAGCGCCTATACAACCATTCGCATCAGTAACAGAAACACTGTAAACGCTTGTAACAGTTGGGAAAATAATTATTGTACTTCCCGTTGAACCATTGTTCCAGGCATAAGAATAAATTGGAGTGCCACCATTTGCTGTTGCACTTATGGTTGTGCTTTGCCCAATGC
The DNA here is from genome assembly GCA_964593555.1 of uncultured Bacteroidia bacterium. Classification (GTDB taxonomy): domain Bacteria; phylum Bacteroidota; class Bacteroidia; order JAFLBG01; family JAFLBG01; genus CAZQIC01. Next base: position 2,282 of record CAZQIC010000056.1, read on the forward strand.
ATGTGCTAAGATTTCCAATATTTACACTGGGCAATGGGTCAACGGTGATAGCGGAATTCTTAGTTAAGGAATCTGTTCCGCACGGTGTGCTAACAACTACTTTAGTAAAATATGTGCCTGGTGTAAGATAAGTAACGGTTGGATTTTGTTCGGTTGAAGTAGAAGGCGTAGCTCCATTTAAGGTCCATTGGTAAGTAGTTTCTGCAGAATCACAAGAGCTAACGTTAAGTGTATAACCAACAGTGTTACCTTCACATACATTTGTGTTATTTGTAAAGTTAATTGGGATAGTAGTTACTCCGCATTTTGTCAGGCATATTTTTGCTATAGCACAATCCGACGATCCTCCACAAGCGGCTTGATATGCGCCGCTCGTTACAGGGTAGTTACAATATGTGGAAGCAGCGAGATAAACGCTAACCCCACTTACTGCAATGCATCCTCCTGCGCCCGGCCAGGTTTCGTTGTCCATAGATGTTGGCCCTCCTTGCCCTAAATAATCTGAGCAAATGCATACTCCGCTTGGAGAAAATGTTGCAATGAATTGATCCTCTGATCCGATAAGTATTTTTTGAACTGCACAACTGCTCACAGGAAGATCAATACTATACGTATCACCAGCTACTACGATGTTATTATTTGCATCGCAAGCCAAACCCGAAACCTCTTCACCACCTGCAACACCAGGAACTCCTTTGCTTCCGCCAAAATAGGTGCCCCATTGTCTTACACCTGCACTATTGAATTTAACGATAAAAGCATTTCCGTTCGAGCATCTTTGATTTGTCTGGCATACTCCTGCGGTTGACATTCCTATAGTGGAACTGGTGCTGCCCGCGAGTATTACATTACCTAAAAGATCACATGCAATTGCCTCTCCATACTCTCCCACATTACCTCCATAATAGGTTGCCCACAATCTGTTTCCTGTGGAACTAAATTTAAAAACAAAAGACGTTACCCAAACGGGCGGTTTAATACTTTGATGAGCGCCAATGGAAGTTGGAAAATTAGCGGAAGATGTGTACCCTCCAATATATACATTACCCAACGGGTCACAATCGATACCACCGCAATCTTCCATTCCTGAACCACCTATGTAACTCGCCCATGAACGAGTGCCATTAGCATTAAATTTTGCTACAAACACATCTGACAAACCACTTGCTTTAGCTTGTTGAAACGAACCGCTCGTTGAAATTGCATTTGTTGAATACGCTTGTCCATATAGGTATATTTCATTTGTATTTTTATCGACACAAACATCGTAACCAAAATCCTCTCCGGTTCCTCCATAATAAGTTCCCCATATTCTCGCGCCTGTTGGATCGAATTTAAAAAGGAAAGCATCGTTGTTTGCGGTAGCTCCTCCTCCCCACAAACTCTGATGAACCACATTTCCTCCGGTTGATCCCACAGGTAAGTCTTTTGACCATGTTTTTCCGGTTACTAAAATATTTCCGGAATTATCTGTAGCAATGCCGTACCCTGTTTCTGCTTTTGTACCGCCAAGGTAAGTTGCGAAAATGCGATTGCCATCCGCATCCATTTTTACTAAAAAAGCGTCAAGGTTAGTTGGCGCAACTGACTGAAAGGAGCCAGCCGAAATAGGAAAATTAATAGATGTTGTAATACCGGTAAAAATAATATTCCCTATGGGGTCGGTGGTGATAGAATTTGCTTGTTCAGAACTCGTTCCTCCATAGTATGTTACCCAGTTCGCGGCAGGATCAATTACTAGAGGGAGCTGTAAGTTGTACTTGTGAATTTTAAAGGCCACTGTCGTACCGTCTAAAATATATTCTGTTTTTATGTCAACTATTTTCCCATTAATGTTTTGGTATACCCGAGGCATGTATTCCGTTATTGTTCCTAATGAACTTTCGAGTTTTAACGTTGAGTTCTCCAACGTTATACTTTCTGCTCCGCTGTATTTTAGTTTAATATCGTTGGGGTTTCCGCCGGGCTTTACAACAATATCGTATTTTAGTCCACGTTCTTTATTTCCATAATATTTCACATTTATATTATCATAAATATTTTCTAGTGTTACTTCGTTGTAAGAATTTACATTCAGGATACCATCATGGCAATGACCATAATAGTAATTGGTATAGCCCTCTACACGGCCTTCATTAAGCGAGCTTACGTTTACGTTGCTATTTTCAAAATCTACATCTATTCGATGAAATTGAATTGTCGTATTCCCGGATTGTTGAATTGTTGAAGAAGGATTTTTATACGTTGTTCTTAAAAATTCTTTTTTATCAATTGAGGGTTCAAAATTTTTTAAGCCGTCTGTTTTTGTAAATACATAACTAAATCCCCCCTTACGTAAATATACCTTAGCTCCGCCGCCGTCGCCTGTGTATAAAATATCAGGGCGCAATTGACCATTCATATCCACTACTTGTCCCTTGTTTTCGGTAAGTTGCATACCATCACCTCTAAGAGGAGCGTGATTTACATATTGATTACCCGGCTGCGCATTCGCAATAATCACAAGGCTTAAAAAGGCGGATATGGTAAATAATTTTATTTTCATAAAGGGAATGTTTAAATGCTTTCAACAACCAATTTATATCGCCATAGTATTTTTTGAAAATTAGTTTTACTCAAAAGTTACCTCGATGAAGGAAGTAAACGCAGGCCAATTGTATTGTTGTTTAGTACGAGTTTTTCTATCGTATCAATGAAATGTTTCCTGAATATTGAAACTCTTTTCCCGAGGAACAAATTATTTTAGCCAGGTAAGAATAAACGCCCGAGTTTAGCATGTACCCGTTTTGCATTCCATTCCAATTGAATTCAACATCAGTAGTTTCAAAAACTTTTGCCCCCCAACGGTTAAAAATTTGAAGTGTTAATTGTTTTACATTGTTGGCATATATTTTTAATTCGTCATTGCTTCCATCATTATTAGGAGAAAATACATTTGGTATAAATAATTCTGTACAAGGAATTTTTTCACATAATTCAATATCTGTTGAAATAGTTTTACTTGAATAAAAGCAACCTTTAGTGGTTAAGGATACTTGGCTATTTTTTAGTTCGGAATAAATATGCAAAGGGTTGGTGATGCTGGAATAGTTTTTAATCCCGAATGCCGGATCACCGAAATTCCAGGCTACATTATTTACTTCATTTGTACAATAGGTCTCAGCAGTGAGAATAAATTGTTTTTCATATTCTTTGCAATCGGTGTTAAGCGTAAAATCTGCGTTTATATTTTCGGGAATGTAGTGCCACATATCGTTAAGCAAGCTGCCCCCAAATAACCAAAGTCCGTTACTATTAACCCAGGCATTTGCCCCTCTTCTTCCCGGAGGGCTATTATTAGAATTGACAACCCCCATTGTTCCATAGTTTCCGGGAGGAAAGTTTGTTTTATCTCCACCGATCCAGGTCCATTCATTAGTTTTTGTACTATACTTCCAAAGATCATTTTTCTCAACTGTAATTTGAGATGAGTCGAATACTGCTCCACCGAAGAGCCAAAAATTTCCACAGTTATCTGTCCATCTTGCTTGTGTTTTTAATCTGCCACCAGGATTATTATTGGTGCCACTAAGGCATTGTGTTCCGTAATTCGGCATATTATTGTATGAGCTATCACCGCTTATCCAAGTCCATTCATTTGTTGCAATATTGTATTTCCACATATCATTATAAAAAAAATATTGATTCGTAACAATAGGGTATGCATTTACGTAACGGTAACCTCCGTACAGCCAAAGATTATTGTTTTCGTCTTTCCAACTTGCATTGGCCACCCTTGCACCGGGCTTGTTGTTAGTGTTAGCAATTCCTTTGCTCCCATAATTACCAAAGATGTTGGCAGCACTATCACCACTCATCCAACTCCACTGATTTAAATTAATGTCAAATTTCCAAAGGTCGTTAAATGCCGTAGAGGGATTTGTTAGTCCTCCAAACATCCAAAGATTTCCGGTGTTATCCACCCATGTGCATGAGGTTTCAATGCGAACCCCCGGATTATTTGAAACACTTGTAACTCCTTTACTTCCGTAGTTTGCTGAAGAGCCTGCTGTTCCATGAATCCAAGTCCATTCGTTTGACGAGACATTGTATTTCCACATTACTGCATTGGTAAAAAGCCAAAAGTTCCCATTCAAATCGGTCCAGCAAGGTCGCCCGTATTCGGTTGCTTCCGGAATATTACTTGTGGATGATATTCCTTGCACACCCAATATGGCAGGCTGATTAAAATGCTGGCTTCCATTCATCCAGGTCCATTCGTTGGTGACTGGATTGTATTTCCACATATCGTTAGATAAACCATCCTGGATGTTTCCCGGATTACTCGGATTTCCCGCTCTTCCTCCCATCATCCAAAAGTTACCCTGCAGATCATTCCATTCTGCTGCTTCATACCGAGGGCGTGGTATATTATTCGGGCTCGCTATTCCTTTTGTCCCAAACGAATACAATTTATTAAATGTACTTGCCTTATCTCCATGCAACCAAACCCATTGCCCTTGTGGGAAGGTATTATTTGCAGCGATAAGAAAGAAAAGCAATATAATTTTTCTCATGATAGGTGAATCAAATTTTTTTAGGGTGTACGAAGAACTGTACCTTTTGATTTCTAAGTGTGTGTTTCGAGAGCCTCAACCCCTGTATTTTAATCCATTGAGGCCTGAGATTTTTGAAGGCTATAATTGGTAGTGCAGTTCTTTGTGTCCCATTTTTTATCAAACGTTTTCCAAAGAGCCTATTTAAATTTTAGTAAAATACTTAACAAGTCGCTTTGAGCGAGGCTTTGCCCTTATCGAGAGCGACCCAATATTTAATACAATAGAATAAAATTTAAACAGGCTCTATGATGCCTCGAAAGAAAATTTTGGTTTACAGAGAACCGTTACCTCCTGTATTTAATGTTTGATGTCTGCACGGTGAATTTACATTTGTTGTTCCAACAATAATACTGCCACCGGTACCTCCAGCATTATCGCACATTTGAGGGTTAAATGATGTAATTTGCCCTGTTAAATCTACCGAAGTTGCAATAATACCACGTGTTTCTTTTACAATTATATCTGTTAAAAAGGCTGTTACAACATTTCCTATTACTCCTCCAACAATAACAGTGGGTGTCGCTCCTCCAACAAATGTTTGCTTTTGTTTGGTATCTAATGATGTAACAAAACTTTCTACTTTAATTTCGTTTAATTTTACTTTTTTCGTTTCCATTAGTTTAGTTTTTATTTTGAACAAACTTACCAGGCACTTTAGCAATTGGAAAGTCAATTTTCATCAAAAGTTACCTTGATAAGATACCAGGAATAAAGAAATAGTATTTCGTAACTTTAAGCTCAAATAACATTCGACATGATAAGTACAGATATAAAAACTACATTAAAACAGTTAGGAATAAACGCTCTTAACGAAGGCGCTTCAACCGGTTGTGATTGGCTAAAATGTGATGGAGAGAAATTAGAATCCTATTCACCGACTGACGGATCTTTAATTGCCGGCATTAGTATGGCAGGAAAGGATGAGTATAAAAAAATTATTAACAAAGCTCAACAGGCTTTTGCTGCCTGGCGTATAATTCCCGCTCCTAAGCGCGGGGAAATTGTAAGACAAATTGGAAATGAATTAAGAACAAATAAAGAACCGCTTGCAAAATTGGTTTCATACGAAACGGGAAAAATTTACCAGGAGGGTTTGGGTGAAGTACAGGAAATGATCGATATATGTGATTTTGCAGTTGGCTTATCGCGCCAGCTTTACGGTTTAACTATGCATTCAGAACGCCCGGGCCATAGGATGTACGAACAATACCATCCATTGGGTATAGTGGGTGTTATATCCGCTTTTAATTTTCCTGTCGCAGTATGGGCCTGGAACACCATGCTGGCAATGGTTTGCGGAGATGTAATAGTATGGAAGCCTTCGGAAAAAACACCATTGTGTGCCATTGCGTGTCAAAATATAATTGCAAAAGTGTTGAAAGAAAATAATGTTCCGGAAGGTGTTTGTAATTTATTGATCGGTGATTATAAGATCGGCGAATTGCTTGCAAGTGATAAACGAGTTCCATTGGTTTCTGCTACAGGATCAACACGAATGGGTAAAGCAGTGGGTGAGGCCGTAGCAAAAAGATTGGGAAGAAGTTTATTGGAGTTGGGAGGTAATAATGCAATTATAATAAGTGATAAAGCTAATCTGGATTTAGCATTGCATGCAACTTTGTTTGGAGCAGCAGGAACTGCAGGACAACGATGCACCACGACACGAAGATTGTTTATACAGGAGAATGTGTACGATATGTTCAAACAAAAATTGGTGAATGCGTACAAACAAATTAAAATTGGACATCCATTGGAAACGGGAACGCTTGTTGGGCCATTGATAGATAAAATGGCCGTATCAAGTTATTCTTCCGCAATTGAAAAAGTAAAAAAGGAAGGTGGGAAAATAATTGCGGGAGGAGAAGTGTTGAATGGAAATGAATATGCTTCGGGCTGCTATGTTACGCCTTGTATTGCTGAAGTTGAAGCCTCATTTAATATTGTAAAAGAAGAAACATTTGCGCCTATACTTTATTTGTCAAAATATAGAACACTGAACGATGCCATTGCACAACACAATGACGTGCCGCAGGGATTATCCTCTTCAATATTTACAGACAGCTTACAGGAAGCGGAAAAATTTCTTTCAGCAGAGGGATCTGATTGTGGAATAGCAAATGTAAATATCGGAACATCTGGTGCAGAAATAGGCGGCGCGTTTGGTGGAGAAAAGGAAACGGGCGGTGGACGTGAATCAGGATCTGATTCCTGGAAGGTATATATGCGCAGGCAGACAAATACTATTAACTATAGTAAGGAATTACCTTTGGCACAGGGAATAAAATTTGGAGATGCGTAAGATATATTACATTTTAATTATCACTATAATTTTTTTTTCGGGATGCGCAGATAAAAAATCAGGCCTGCCGAAACTTAAGGAAGGCATGTGGCGTGCAACGCTGACCTTAGATTCTACGAGAGGAATTTATCTGCCATTTACTTTCGAAGTAAAATACAAAGACACTGGTTATGTATTTACTATTATAAACGGTGAAGAAAAAATTGTGGTGGATGAGATCGCCACAAAAGACAAGACCATTATTTTTCAGCCGCCGATTTTTGACTCGCAGGTTATCGGCGAATTTAATGACGAAGAAATAGCAGGGCTTTGGCTCAATTATGCCCGTCGTGAAAAATATGTTATAGACTTTAATGCTAAGTATGGTCAGGCATTTCGTTTCAAAAAAAATTGTGCAACAACAAAAAATGTTGCAGGGCGCTGGAAAGTGTTGTTTAGTGCGGGCACCGAAGAGGAAGAAATCGCTATTGGCGTTTTCAAACAAAACGGATCTAGTGTAACGGGAACTTTTTTGACAGAGACCGGAGACTACCGTTATCTCGATGGATGTATTGATGCAGATACGTTAATGCTTTCTTGTTTTGATGGCGCACATGCTTTTTTATTTAATGCATTGATTGGTGCTGATAATGCTATGACAGGTGAATTCTGGTCGGGCATACATCACCATGAAAAATGGACAGCGAAAAAAAATGAATCCTTTCAATTGGCGAATGCGGATTCGCTTACGACATTGAAACCGGGATATAAAAATATTTCTTTTTCTTTTCCTTCAATAAACGGGGACACTGTCTCATTGAGTGATGAAAAATATAAAGGCAAGGTTGTGATCGTACAGGTAATGGGTTCATGGTGCCCTAACTGTAAAGATGAAACAGCATGGCTTACAGAAATACATAACAAATATAATTCGCAGGGACTCGAAGTTGTTGCTTTGGCATTTGAAAAAGCAAGGGAAGATTATATAGCTGTGAAGAATATTAAAAAAATGAAAGATTATTACGGAACGAAATATGATTTTTTACTGGCAGGCCCTGCAGACAAAACAAAGGCGGGGGAAACATTGTCCGTGTTAAATCATGTAATGGCTTTCCCGACAACAATTTTCATTGACAAAAAGGGGGTTGTCAGAAAAATACACACGGGATTCTCCGGACCCGGAACAGGGGAGGGGTATGATAAGTTTACAAAGGAGATGGATGTGTTTTTGAAAGCCTTGTTGGAAGAAAAGTAAAGTCAATGGCCGAACAAAGAAACAAAAATTGGAGTAGAAACGTGGTGATAACTCTTATGGTTGGTTTTGCTGTGTTTGTTGTAATGAAAGCAGAATGTAATCGGCTAAAATTAAATGGGAAAAATCGGATGAGTATTGGAGTAATTGATGAATATCATACGGCTCATTTTAGATTTGAATATGATTATTCTTTTAAAGTAAATGGTAAAATATATACAGGAAGATCAAAAGGGACTGATATAAAACCCAAAGATATGATGAGTAAAAAGTTTTATGTGAAATTTTACACAACGGATCCTGATATTTCTGAAATACTTTTGGATAAACTGCTCAAGATTCAATACAAATCCCACAGGATGGTTGGGCGGAAATTCCTTTGGACAAAAACACTTCTGATTAAACACCATTGCGAGCTGCTCGCGGATGTTGAAACTGTCTTTTTCCCAAAAGAAATTATTTCAAACAGATAGGTTAATCCCATTTATAAATACAAAACAGCCTTTCTTTTTTTTGCCTCACCCTTAGTCCCTCTCCAAAAGGAGAGGGAAATATTTGCATGTTTTGTATTTATAAATAGCATTAAACCGTAATGGCGTAAAAGATTTCTGATAATTAATTTCCTCCAATAATAATTTTACTTGTCTTTGTTAATTCATTTTGTGTAACCTGCAAAATATAAGTTCCTTTAGCAAGCGTACTCACATTTATTTCGTTCAATGGTGAGGTAATGGTTTCCAATACACCTGTGTAAACAGACTCACCAAGAATGTTAAAAATGGAAACAGATGCGGCCTTTCCCTTTTCTAATCCCTGAATAGTTATTTTGTCGGTGGCGGGAATAGGATAGGTCTGAATGTTCAATGAATTGTTTAAATCATGAATTCCTGTTATTGTAATTGTTCCGTACCCTGTATTTGGCACCGCGTCATTCCAGTATTGATTGGTACCTACAACAGCGATCACATTAATGGTAGAGGAAGAGCCAATGGCGCTTCGCTTTACTCCCAGTGTAAATGTTTTTGAACTTCCATCTGATTTTACAACCAGGTTGTTTTGTGCCAGGTTGGTATAATTGGGTGTTCCCATTTGCGATCCTCCATAATCACCTATTCCAATTGTTCCGGTAAAGTTTGGTCCGCCGCTTACCCATGCAGTTAAATATTTTTCATATTTAAATGTAGCATTTTGCGGGGCTGTTCCCCACCATGCATTACCTGTTGACTGGTTGTTATCTGTATCAATAAAAATATTCATTCCAAATGTAGACGTGCTGTGATTGCTAATGATACTTACCCTGAACCATAGTGAGTCGCCTACATTGTCATAGTAATATGACAATGCTCCGCCATCGGGATAAGTTGAGTATGCTCCTACATCGGTGGCTACATCAGTCGCGATATTGGTAAAAGTTTGACTGTAGGCATGCGTGCCTATTTGAAAAAGTGCTGCGGTTATTATCGCTTTTGTAAAGTTCTGTATTTGTGTTTTCATTTTGTTTGTGTTTGATTATTGTGTTTCCCCCGTAAGGGAGGTTTTTTTAATTGTTTCAAAGGTAGGAGGACAGTTATAGGGATTAAAAGAATAGTGGCCATAACTGTATAATTTATATATATAGTAATTGATGATTAAACAGCCGTAATTACTATATTTATTGTATTCTATATGTAGAATTTATGAAGCCATCTGAAGATCTTTTTGTTCTGATTAAATCCTTAACACAAAACGAAAAAAGGCATTTTGCCATTTATGCGGATAAATATTCGGGAAGGGGAATGAGAATTTACATTCTCTTATTTAAAGAAATGGATAAAATGAAGGTGTACGATGAAAAATTAATTCTTCAAAAGTACAGGAAGGAAACATTTGCTAAACAAATACACGTTACGAAAAATTATTTATACAAACTCATTCTGACAAGCCTGAGAAGTTTTCATGCGGTTACATCGATTGAACTTAAGATCAAAAACCTTTTGCAGGATGTTGAAGTATTGTTTAACGAAAAGGCGTTGTACCAGCAATGTTATAAAATATTGAAAAAAGCAAAAGGACTTGCCTCCGGGCACGAAAAATTTATTGCTTTGCAGGAGATCAGCGAATGGGAATACCGTGTTGCTTTCGCTCTGGAAGATATGGAAACATTGGAGGCGCTGATGATGAAAAGCTTTTCTGAAGAACAGTTGAATATGGAGAAACACCTTGAGAAAAGAAGGTTTCAACAATTGCATGCGAAAGTTTTTCTCACTATGAGAAAGAAAGCATCAGTAAGAGATGCTGAATTAAAGAAAAAGTATGAAAATTTATTTTCGTCTTCTTTGCTTCAAAATAATGATGGGGGTTCCTCTATACAATCCGGATTTTATTTTCACACCCTGCATTTTTTGTATTATGATAAGAGGAGTGAATATCGAAAAGCGTTTGAGGCCGCAGGCAAAGCATTAAAGTGTATTGAGAGTAAAATGAACGTAGCCATTGATCAGCCGACCTATTATGTGATTGGTTTGAATAATTTTTTGCTGACAGCGCTTAAAATAAAAGAGTACTCACATTTTCTCAGCGCACTTGAAAAAGTGAAGGCAATGACAGCAACACTTAACCGATACACGCAGCATATTGAACTGAGAATATTCAAGATTGTTAACCTTTCGGAATTGCGTTATATGATTATGAGAACAGACATTGATGGAGGAAGAAGGGTGGTAAAAAATATTTCCACCGGACTAAAAACTTTCGAAGGCATGATAGATAAAACGACGGAGGTGGGATTCATTTTCAATATATCATATTTTTATTTTTTAGCTGGGGAATATCGTTTGGCAAAACAATGGCTGTCAAAATTGATCATCGACAGGAATGACAAGGTGCGTGAGGATCTTTTTTCTTTGGCAAGAATACTGAATCTCCTTATTCACTTTGAGTTAAATGATATGGATACATTAAGTTATATCATTCAATCGTCACGACGATACCTGAGTGGGAAAAAATTATTGTATAAAACAGAAGAAAGTGTATTGTCTTTTTTTAAACATATGTTAGAGTCAAATAGAAAGCCAGCCATCACGTTACAAAAAAAATTAAAAAACGAATTTTTAATCTATGTAAAGGATCCCTACGAAAAAACAGTTTTTGAATTCATAAATCTATTATTATGGATTGAAAGTAAAATAGAAAAAAAATCTTTTTCAGATATAGCAATAAGCAAAAGACGGTAGAATATGCGCGCGCAAAGCTTGTCTTTGCAACGGTATCGTTATATAATTTATAGCACCATGCAGCCGTAATAACGTTTCATAACGTAATAAGTGATCAAAACCGATGTTTTATGAAACAAGACTAAACATAAACCAGTATAAGGAGGTTGATACGTAAGACTATAAAAACTAAATTTTTAGTGGTTTTTATAGACGAAATAAGTATATTTAGTATCCTGGAAAGGATTGATAAATTAATCTAACAGTTTCCTGTCTGCTGCCTAATGAAATTGCATTGCGTTAAAAAACGAAAAATTTTGACAAGGCATTTTTTCTTATGTGTTTTATCACTGGTATCTGTTTTCGCCAAGGGTATTACATATACTGTAACAGAAATTACTGATGATGGCTCAGGGGTGCCCGCGGGGAGCCTGTCTTGGGCCATTAATGAGGCCAATGGAAACCCTGGCGCTGATCTGATAGATTTCAAAATTGGTGGTGGTGGCCCTCATGTGATCGACATTACAGGACCTTTACCAGCAATTACAGATAATGATGGTGTTACCATTGATGGTTGGGCTAATGTATCGGATCCCGGCATTCCCAACACGGTTCCAGCAATGAATGTTACTTCTGTTACCCCGCTCGATCCAATATATTCTATAATTCTCAACAACTCAACGAATTCTGTTTTAACTGGACTCACTGTTGCTTCTGACAAAAATATTATACAAGGGTTAGTTCTTCAAAATTTTGGTGCCCCAGCAGGAGCTGCACCCGGTTCCCCTACGCCTGTAAATATTGGTATTTATATTGAGGGCTCAAATAACCAGGTATTGGGATGTTATATTGGGTTGGATTACACAGGCACAACCAGGGGTGCCAATACTTATTTTGGAATAGTTATCGTTGGTCATGATAATATTGTTGGCGATGGAACAGCTGCAGGTACCAATCTTATTTCGGGATTGAACATTGATCTTAGCGCTACAGGAAATTTACCTTCTGCCGGGATTCTTATTACTTCTGCCAGAAGTTATGGAAATATTGTCAATGGAAATATTATTGGTCTTCAGGCGGACGGGACAACAGTAGTGGCTGGCGCAGTACAGCATTATGGTATTTATATTACTGATGAGGCTACAGATAATTATATTACAGGAGATATTTTAGATGCAGAACAGGGAAATGTTATATCCGGAAATGTATCCTCAGGAATAAGCATTGATAGTAAAGTTGGCATAAATTATGTCAGAGGAAATATCATAGGCCCACAAGCTAATGGTACAACATTGGTGGCTTCTAATCCCCATGCGTATGGGGTAGATATTACTAATGGCTCCCCAAGCAATTCTATTGGTGGAATTTTAGGAAACTACCGTAACGTGATCTCCGGTAATGAGGGAGTGGGAATTAATATAAACGGAGATGGGAATACTGTAGAAGGTAATTATATAGGTCTTGCAAAGGATGGTGCAAGCATTATAGCTTCAAGCGCACAAGATTACGGAATTGAGATTTCAGGGTCCAGTAACATTATAGGAGGTGATGCAAGCCTTTTCTTTGTTGGTAATGTAATTTCCGGAAATACTTTTTCGGGATTGTTCGTTACCGGAAGTTCAAATACAATTGCCAGTAATATCATAGGTCCAAGGACTAACGGAACAACTTATGTTACATCAAATCCTCAGCTGTATGGTATCGTATTCAGGGCTGCTTCGGGAAATACAGTTGGTGGAATTTCTTCTGACTATCGTAATATAATATCCGCCAATGAAACAAGCGGTATTTTCCTCGGGACTTCTTCATCCACTAATATTATATCAGGTAATTACATTGGTTTAGATATAAATGGAACCACGATCATATCCTCCAGTTCACAAGACTACGGAATAGAGGTTGGTGGATCTGCAAGCTCTAACATTATTGGAGGTTTAACGGCCGGAGAAAAGAATGTGATTTCTGGGAATACTTATGGTGTTTATATAACCAGTACCTCGGGAACGAATACAATAAAAGGAAATACCATTGGTCCGCGGACCAATGGTAGTGCATATGTTACGTCTAATCCTCAGGCTTACGGAGTGTATATCAGTAGTTCTCCCAATAATATCATTGGCGGAAGTGCAGCCGGATCTAGGAATATTATTTCAGCGAATGAAACATGCGGAACGTATATTACAGGAGCATCGGCAACAGGGAATTTAATAAAGGGAAACTATATTGGTCTTTCTTCTGATGGTACTACTTTTATCACCACCAGCTCACAGGATTTTGGTGTATTCCTTACCAGCTCTGCAGGCAATAATACTATAGGAGGAACTACTGCAGGAGATGGTAATGTTATCTCCGGAAATGGTATTGCGGCTGGTGGTACCGGCTATGGAATATATACCAATAGCGGTGTTGGAAATACTTTTGTTGGAAATATAATCGGACCAAGGGCGGATGGTATTACGTATCTTAATCAGTACCAGGAGCAGGGTATATATATAAGTGGTTCGCCCAATAATACTATTGGTGGTAATTCATCAGGTGCAAGGAATACGATATCCGCGCATAGGTATTATGGAATATACATTATCGGAGCAGGGTCAACCGGAAACGTAATAAAAGGAAACTACATCGGCCCTGCTAGTAATGGAACTTCATTTATTACATCAAGTGCTCAGCAATATGGTGTATACTTCAATAGCAATATAACCAACATTACCATTGGAGGCACTGCTGCCGGAGAAGGCAATCTTATTGCCGGTAACTGGTCAGGGCTTTCTTTGGGTGCCACCAACAGCAATATCACCATACAGGGAAATCTTCTTGGTGCAATACAGGCCAATGGAACATCCACTTTAGCCGGAGCTACTTGTTTTTTTGGGATTAATCTGTTAGGCTCAACAAATAATACAATTGGAGGTACGGGCGCTGCACGGAATATAATATCTAATAATAGTTTGGAGGGTATATTGATTCAGAATGGGTCCTCCGGGAATACAATTAAAGGAAATTATATAGGCACTAACATAAATGGAACTGCCGCCTTGGGTACTCAGCCTATCGGAATTCTGCTTAACAATAATTTATCTGTTCCGGTAACTATTGGTGGCACTGGAGCAGGGGAAGGCAATCTGATTTCAGGTAATACTTCTTATGGTATTCAACAATTAAATCCCACTGCAGGAACTACCATAGTAGGAAATTATATTGGCACTGCTTCTGATGGGAGTTCCACGTTGTCATCGGGTAGTCAGCAATATGGTGTTTACATAAGCTCTTCTCCGGGTACTATAATAGGAGGAAGTGCTTCGGGAAGCAGGAACGTCATTTCTGCGAACACTGGCTATGGAATTTATGCAACCGGTGCAACTTCTAATGGCACAGTAATTAAAGGTAATTACATTGGCCTTGGAACGGATGGCGTCACTTTTATTTCCGGAAGTTCACAGGATTATGGAATTTATTTTACGAACGTTGGTGCTGGAAATACTATTGGAGGAACAGTGTCGGGGGAAGGAAACTTAATTTCCGGGCAAAATAATGGGGCAGGCTCTGCAGCAGGTTTTTATTGTACCAGTGCTACGGCTATTGGGTCGCATACTGTGGTTGGAAATATTATTGGTGCACAAAAAGACGGTTCAACTTATGTTGCTTCCAATCTCCAGCACTATGGCGTGTATATTTCAACTTCCTCAGATAACAGTATAGGCGGTACAAACCCCGGGGCAAAAAATATCATTTCTGGAAATGAAACATATGGTATATATATTACAGGTTCAACAAGCACCGGTAATTATATACAGGGAAATTATATTGGCGCTAATTCATCCGGCGCCGCAAGTGTTTCCTCTGCTCAAAATTATGGTATAACACTAGCGAGTAATGCCACCATAAATTACATTGGTAATAGTGTTTCGGGAGGAGGAAATCTTATATCAGGAAATGGCACTGCGGGGATTTATATGACAGGCACAACTGCCACTACGGGTAATTATATATTTGGAAATATTATTGGTGCGCAGAAGGATGGTTCCACCGAAATGGGCTCGAATGCTCAGAAAAACGGAATCTTTCTAAGCAATGGAAGAAATAATATTATTGGGGGTTCAACATCATTGTTTCGAAATATAATTTCCGGCAATCTAACAGATGGTATTGAAATTGGGGCCAACGCTTCGGGCAACGTTATTAAAGGAAATTATATTGGACTTGCAAGCGATGGAGCTTCAGTGATTGCTGGCTCTTCACAGGATTATGGAATATATGTGAATCAGCCCGGCACAAACTTGCTTACTACTATTGGTGGTACAACTGCTGGAGAAGGAAATGTTATATCCGGCAATACTCTATACGGAATAAATTTGGAAAACGATGGTAAAACTAATGTGATCAGTAACATTATTGGTCTAAGGGCAGATGGTTCAACATTTGTTACTGCTAACCCTCAGCAGGGGGGCATATATATGTTTAAAGCATATACAAATACAATAGGAGGGACGAGTACGTCCTATAGAAATATTATCTCGGGCAATACAACTTATGGAGTATTCATTGATAACTCTTGTACTACCAATACGATTGTTGCGAATAATATTGGTTGTAATGCCGCAGGTGCTGCAGTTGCCGGTTCCGATCAGGACTATGGAATTTATATCCCGGGATCCGGAATTACTTCTGTAATTTCCGGAAATACTATTGCACATAATTCAACTGATGGCATACTTATTTCTTCTGCAGGCGGAACACAAAATTTAATTACAAGATGTCTTATTTATGGTAATGGAAGTAAAGCAATCAACCTTAATTCCGTGGGCAATGCTAACTATGCTTTCCCTGTAATAAATACTAATTATTCAGCTATGAGTATTTCCGGTACCGCAGGTGCCAATGACTCGATAGAAATATTCAAGAAGGTAGCCGGAGGTTCTAATCATTGTCAGCAGGCGCAGGTTTATTTAGGCAGCGCTCTGGCAAACGGTTCCGGCGTGTGGACATTTTCTCCGGGAGGAACCATTTTAAATTTTGGAGACACACCTATTGCTACTGCTCGGAATACGACAACTAATAACACTTCAGAATTCGGTTGTCCCAGCACAGCGGTTGGATTACCAATTGAGCTTTTATCATTTAATGCGGACAAAATAAATACCGCAGAGGTTAAAACGTATTGGCAAACAGCCACTGAAATAAACAATGATTACTTTACCATAGAAAAAAGTAAAAACGGAATTGAATTTGAAGAAGCAGGAATTGTAAATGGGGCTGGCAATAGTTCATCAGTGAATAGCTACCAACTAATTGATCACTTATCAGCTGACTATTATGTATTACCTGTTATTTATTACCGACTGAAACAAACCGATTTTGATGGAAGTTATTCTTACTCTAATATTGTGGCGATAAATTTAAATGCAAACTTTAATTTTGAACTTAATATTTATCCTAATCCCACGGAAAGCAATAATGTAGTAATTTACCTCATTGGTGAGCCTGGTGAAAAAGTACATATTGCCTTACGTGATGTATTGGCCAAAGAGTTGTATTCGGCCAATGTTATTTTATCACAACAGAAAAATACGATAACGCTCTCTGAAATGTTCGCTTTGGTTCCGGGTGTATATACTATTTCAGCTTCCAACAATAATCTTGTTATGAGCAACAAAATTATTGTTAAGTAAATAGTTGACATTTATTTTCACAGCAAAATTGTATTTGAGAAAGAATTTTCTTGTGAAAAGAGGAAGTTCATTTTTAAAATATTTTTTGAAATTACTTTGTTGGTGCCCCAACCTCTGTTGTATCTGCCGGAGGTGGGTCATCAAGAATTATGGATTCAAATTTATATGACGTGTCAGTATTATTGCTTGGAGTGTCTTTAGCTTTGTTATTTTGTTTACACGCAAAACAAACAGTAAAACAAATGCAAAGTAATAAAAGGTACTTGTTGTTATTTTCACTTTAATTCCTAACCGTGTTCAGGAAAAACAGGAGTTATAACCGAAGTGTATATATAAAAAAGGGATAGAAAAGTTCTATCCCTTTTTTATTTGCAAACATTACTGTTAATGTTGAACAAATACTTTTTGACTGTAGTGTCCCGCAGTGGTTTTTAAACTTACAAAATACAACCCATCAGCAAACGAAGCTGTATTGATGGTTGTTGTTCCTCCTGAATTAGGTGTATTGAGCGTTTCGGTATAAAGTGTTTTGCCCTGAACATCAGAAACACTCAACGATACAGTCTCAGTTACTGACCCATTAATAATTACACTTATAGTATTATTAAAAGCATCGTTGCGTAAAAAGAAAACATTTTCTGCCTCAAGTGCAGCAATGCCTGTGCAGCCAACCGTAATTGTATTTTCTGCCGTATCCGAACACCCTGTGAGTGGATCGATGTACGTGTATACTATAACATGGTTTCCTCCTCCTGCAGTTGATGGAGTGAACATACCTCCGCTAACTGCTGTTCCGCTATAAGACCCTCCGGCAGGGCTTCCTCCTGAAAGTGTTATTGCGGGGTCGTTAATACAAACAAATGTTGTGGTTAAGGTAAGTGCAATGGTAGGCAATGGTTGATAAATAAATTCAACCGTATCAGTTGCCATGCAATTGTTGGCATCAGTCACCATTACATCTATGGTATCGCTGGTTAATGTGTTTATAGTTTGTGTTGTAGCACCTGTACTCCATAAATATGTTGCTCCTGAATTTCCAGCGTCTAATATAATTGAACTCTCGCAAATCGCTGTATCATTTCCTAAATCAACAACAGGTGAAGAGTGAACAGTTATTGTCTGCCTTGCTGTATCGGTACACGTAGTTGTTGGGTCGATATAGATATAGGATATTACATGATTGCCAGCAGTTGCTGCTGCTGGATCAAACATTCCTCCGTTGACTCCTGTTCCCGAAAAGACTCCACCTGAAGGAGAACCTCCGCTTAATGAAAACGTCATCACATTATCGCATACTGCAGGTAAAGAACCCAGTGTTACAACGGGTGTTGGATTTACTGTAATAGTGGGACTTGTTTCGTTAGAGCATCCATTTCCATCTGTGTAAGAATATGTCAATGTAAATGTACCAGGGCCCGATAAAGTAGGAACAAACGATCCCATGCTGATACCTGTTCCCGTATATGTTCCTCCGGTTGGTGTTCCTCCTGATAAGATAATAGTATCTGAACCTTCACAAACGTCGCTTAGTGCGCTGTGCGTTACTGTTGGTATATCATAAACATCAACTGTTTGGGTAGCTACTGATGAGCAGCCATTACCATCTGTATAAGAATAATCGAGAGTAAAAGTTCCAATAGCAGCAGAAATGGATGGGTCGAATGATCCTCCGCTTACGTTTGTACCACTATATGTTCCGCCCGTGGGTGAACCTGAGGTAAGTGTAATTGCTGTTCCGTTTATACAAACGTAACCTACCTGACCAAAAGTAACACTTGGTAAAGCATTTACTGTTTGTGTAGGAGATGCACTGCTGCTGCAGCCATTTCCATCGGTGTACATATAAGTAACCGTAAAAGTTCCCGGGCCTGCAACTGCAGGATCAAACGCTCCACCGCTAACACCTGTTCCCGAATACGTTCCTCCTATTGGAGATCCGCCGCTCAATGAAAAGGACGGAAGATCTGCACAAACTGAAGAAAGAGTACTATGTATAACTGTTGGAAGCGGACGTACAGTAATTGTTTTTTGTGCACTTGCTGCGCAACCGTTTCCATCGGTGTATATATAATTAATAGTTTTATTACCTGTGCCGGCTGAGGAAGCTGTAAATATTCCTCCGCTTACTCCGGATCCACTGTAAATACCTCCTGCAGGTGAGCCCCCGCTAAGTGTAAAGGCTGGTGTATTTAAACATACTGCGCTAAATGCTGTAAGTGTTACGGTTGGTAATGGATGTACTTTAACATCTACTGTTGGGAGTGCGTCGTTACTGTTATCTGCATCACCTGTCAATACATCTATTCTGGCATCAAAAAAATGATTTCCAGCAGTTCTTAAATCAATAGGACTTGCAACTGTGAATTGTGCAGTTCCTCCGGCTGCAAGTGTTCCGGTCATTACACTTAAAGTATAAGTATTTGTACTTGCCCCGGTAATATTAACAGTAATCACAGCATTATCAACAGCAAAATTGTGCTTATTAGCTGAATAATTTTTTATGGTAACGATAAGGTTTGGTTTATCCGCACACATAGGCGTGGTTGGACTATCGAGACTAACTACACCTAAATCTGCAGATGGCGCAAGAGAAAACGCAGATGAGCTTATGGAGGTTAAAATGATTATAAATAACAACAAAAAGTAATTATGTTTCATATTCTTATAAGATTTATTTTAGCAAAAATACCCCCGAATGACAAAGAGAGTGTTTCCCAAAATACGGCATTATTCGATTTCAATTAATGCTGTACAATGAGTTTTTGGGTAATAAAATAGCCTTTGATATTCAAGCGAACAAAATATAGCCCCTCGGCTAGTGAGGATGTGTTTATATTTTTTGTATCACTGGCATAGATGTCGTTAAACTGTTCTTCAAATACAGTTTTGCCCTGTACATCCGAGATGGTCAATATAAGATCAGTGACATCTGCCTCAAATGAAATATTGATATGATCGTTTGATGGATTTGGGAATAATTTAAAAAGACTGCCTGGAGATCCTTCAGATGCTATACCTACACAACCAACAGTAATGGTGTATGTCGCCATATTGCTGCAACCATTGGTGTCTGCATAAGTATATGTGATGGTATGATTTCCGGCTCCTGCTGTTGCCGGATCAAACATGCCTGCGCTAACACCAGCCCCGCTGTATATACCTCCTGTTGGATTTCCTCCTGTTAGCGCTGTGGCCGGGGCATTAATACAGATCATAGATGGAGAAATGCTCAAGGTCACAACAGGAAGCGGGTTCATGACCACATCAACCGTGTCACGCGCAATACATCCATTCTGATCTCTTACTGCAATACAATAAGATCCTCCGCTATATGCAGTAATAGAACAAACTGTTGCTCCGACGCACCAGTTATAAGATGTCCAGTTCGCAGAACACGCAACTAATTGTACAGAAGAGCCCTGACATACATCAACATCTTCGCCGAGATCTATTGTTGGAGCCGGGAAAAATGTTGCTATTGCGGTATCTGAGGAAATACAATTGTGAGAAGTTGTAACAGTTACGTCCACGGTATCATTTGATGTAAGAACAATGGTTTGAGTTGTTGCGCCTGTGCTCCACAAATAAGTTGAGCCCGGATTGCCTGCGCCAAGCACCAGTGTTGTTCCGCAATAAATAGTATCGTTGAGATTGATAGCGGGAAGAGGATCAACAACAATATTTTTTGTTGCTGTATCGCGGCATGTAGTAGATGGATCAATGTATACATAAGATATCGGATGCGATCCGGCCATTGCAGTTGCAGGGTCAAAAACTCCACCGCTAACACCAGTGCCAAAATAACTTCCTCCAGAAGGAGATCCGCCGCTCAATGCAAATGAAGAGCCGTCAATGCAGATAAAACCAAAGGAACTTAGTGTGACGGTTGGAGAAGGAATAACTGTGATAGAAGGCATCGCGGTATCTGCGCAGCCTTGCCCATCGGTGTAAGTATAAATAAGTGTAAATGTTCCAGGGCCTGCCAAAGATGGATTAAATGTTGGTCCGCTTGCGCCAGCGCCGCTGTAGTTCCCGCCTGCAGGGGTGCCTCCGCTAAGTGCTGTAAGTCCGGCACTTTCACAAATGTCACTTAAAGAAGTGTGGCTCACAACGGGAAGTGTATTCACTACCTGTGTTTGCATTGCAGAGTCGGAACAGCCGCTTGCATCTATGTACACATAAGTAACCGAAAATGATCCGGTGCCCGAAATTTGCGGATCGAAGATGGTACTGCTCACACCTGT
Source organism: uncultured Bacteroidia bacterium (assembly GCA_964593555.1). Lineage (GTDB taxonomy): Bacteria > Bacteroidota > Bacteroidia > JAFLBG01 > JAFLBG01 > CAZQIC01. Next base: position 23,517 of record CAZQIC010000056.1, read on the forward strand.
GCCTGAGTATGTTCCCCCTGAAGGCGCACCGGCACTTAAAGTAAATGCAGGAGTATTTGCACATACAGAAGGCAATGAGCTAATAGTAACCATCGGCTCACTATAAACATTTTGACTTGTATATGATGAATCACTGCATCCATTGGTATCAACATATGTATAGTTGATGGAAAATATTCCTACGCCGCTTACGGATGGATCGAACATTCCTCCGCTTACTCCTGTTCCCGAATAGGTTCCACCCGCAGGTAACCCTGCCGTAAGTGTAAATGATGTTGCGAGTAAACATACCGGTGGAAGTGTACTAACAGAAAGAGACGGTACTCCATTCACAACAATACTTTTTGAGTCAGCAGCCTGGCAGCCGTTTGTATCAACATAGCTGTATGTAACAGTTGTTGTTCCCAGGCCTGCTATCATCGGGTCAAACATTCCGGCGCTTACTCCTGTTCCTGCATAAGTTCCGCCAATGGGAAATCCTCCTGCGAGAGTGATGGCCGGAGTATTATGGCAAATGTCATCGAGCGTGTCAAGTGTAACCGTTGGAATAGGGTTTACTAATATATCAACTGTTGCAAGGACATTGTTAGCCGTGTCAACATCATTGGTAAGCAGATCAACCCTCACATTAAAATGATGAATTCCCGGAGCAGTAAGAGTAATTTGAGGAGTTACAATATATTGTGCAGATGATGAGGCGGGGATAGTACCTGAATTAATATTAAGTACAAAATTTTGTGTGCTTGCGCCGGTAACGTCTACTGTTATTCTTGCCCTGTCAATCGAAAAACTATGAGCCACAATAGCATAATTAAAAAGAGTTACGCGCAGTGGAACCTTGGCCGCGCACATAGGAGTAATAGGGGAGCCCATGTTAATTACTCCAAGATCAGCAAGCTGAGCCGACGCAGTATTTAGTCCCAAAATAATTGTTAAAATTATACTAAAGGAAAAATGGTAAAAGTTCTTCATGGAGAGTGGTATATTCTAAATTAAATATAAGGAATAGAAAATTAAAAACGCAATTGTCTTGTTAATTTAACGATCAAAAATTTTAGTAAGCCCTTACGTTTTTACCTTCTACATAATTGATAAAGGAACGGTTAACTACTTTGTTTCCGCCCGGAGTAGGGTAATTGCCGGTGAAATACCAATCTCCGGTATGATGTTGACATGCATTATGCAGCCCTTCAATGCTCTGGTAAACGATTTCCAATTCTGCATTTAAATTTTCAGGACGCAGCAATTCGGCAATTTTATTTGAAATTTCTTCAGCTGTAAAAGGTTCGTAAATTTCCTTTACAACATTTTGTATCTCTGTTTTCGGAAGTTCATCCATTGCTTTGGCTTTTTCATAAACTTCATCAATAATGTTTTCTCTGAATGTTTCCTTCAATAAACTAATGGCAGCCTGGAACGCAATAAAATCGCCAAGTTTAGCCATGTCAATTCCGTAACAATCAGGGTAACGTATTTGAGGTGCGGATGAAACAACAACAATTTTTTTAGGACCTAAGCGATCCAGAATTTTAATGATGCTCTTTTTAAGTGTTGTGCCGCGTACAATGCTGTCATCAATAACAACAAGATTGTCTACTCCCTTATTTACTATTCCGTAAGTAGTGTCGTATATGTGTGCAACAAGGTCGTCACGGTCTTTGTCCTGTGTAATAAATGTTCTGAGCTTTGCATCTTTAATAGCGATCTTATCTACTCTTGGGCGCAGCGAAAGTATTTCGCTTAGTTTTGGGTCAGAAACATTTGCACCGAGCTTTAATATCTCTATTCTTTTTACTGCATCAAGGTGATGCTGCATCCCTTCTACCATTCCATAGAAAGCAACTTCCGCCGTGTTTGGAATAAAAGAGAATACGGTATTTCTCAGATCGTAATCAACAGTTTTTAAAATAGCAGGACATAAAAATCTGCCTAGGTTTTTTCTTTCCTGGTAAATGTCTTTGTCATTTCCTCTCGAGAAATAAATGCGTTCGAATGAACAGGAAGTTTTTTCTCCTGTAGGAATGATGGATGATTCATAAATTTCGCCATTGCGTTTTACAATAATGGCATGCCCTGGTGTTACTTCTTTTATTTTTTCTACAGGAACATTAAACACCGTTTGTATTGCAGGCCTTTCAGATGTGACCACTAATACCTCATCATCTTTATAGTAAAATGCCGGACGTATTCCGTTTGGATCGCGCAGCACAAAAGCATCGCCATGACCGAGTAATCCGGCCATTGCATATCCACCGTCCCATTTTTTACTCGCATCCTGTAAAATCCTTTCAATGTTTATGTGTTCTGCAATGAGCGAAGATATTTTTTCATTGGAGTGTCCTTCTTTTTTAAATTCAGCAAACAGCTTTTCGTTCTCTTCGTCTAGGAAGTGTCCAATCTTTTCCATCACGGTGATGGTATCTGCCTTTTCTTTCGGGTGTTGTCCAAGTTCAACCAATTGCTGAAAAAGTTCATCAACATTGGTGAGATTAAAATTTCCGGCAACAACTAAATTTCTTGTCTGCCAATTGTTTTGTCTTAAAAAGGGATGACAATTCTCAACACTGTTCTTTCCATAAGTTCCGTAACGCAAATGTCCTAACAGCAATTCACCTGAGAAAGCAATGTTTTTTTTAAGCCATTCTGCATCTTTTAACCTGGCAGGTTTTTTACTTGCCGCATCGGCATATTTAGAAGTGATCTTATCGAAAATTTCTGATATGGCATTTTTTGAAACAGAGCGGTAACGACTTATATAGCGCGTACCCGGGTCTGCATCAAATTTTATTGTCGCCACCCCAGCACCGTCCTGCCCGCGGTTGTGTTGTTTCTCCATAAGGAGATACAATTTATTAACACCATAAAGAGAGGTATCGTATTTGTCAATATAATATTGGAGAGGCTTTAGCAGCCTTATCAGGGCAATACCGCATTCGTGTTTTATCGAGTCGCTCATGTGCGGTGGTTAGGTTTATAAATTTACGAAATAATATTGAGCTGGGAAAAACAAAAGGGAGCCGAATGGGGCTCCCTTTTGGCATTTTGGTTCAGTAAAAAACTACTCTTTAATAAACTTTTCGGTCGATGTTTTGTCGCCATCATAAACTTTTATAAAATAAGCGCCTTTTACAAGTGACTCGACATTGATAATATTTGAACTAACGTTATTATTGCGAATTACGGTTTGCCCAATTACATTAGAAATTTCGTAATTAAATGTACTGTTTTCTATCCCGAATACTGATAATTTATCCGTCGCTGGGTTTGGTAATAAGCTGATAGATGGAGAATCTCCAAGGGTTCCTTTGTAATAGACAGTACTTTGAGTGGCTCCTATTGGAAGATATCCACCTTCATAGGTTACAGCCTTAACATCGCTCACCGAGAAAGACCCATAACCTGCTGCTCCTGCCGCCGAAGTATTGAGAGTAACATTCAATAAATTACCTGCGAAAGCTGAATTTTGGTGATCTTTTCTTACCAGGCAATAATCAATAAAACCTTGTCCGATAAATGGCTTGCAGAGTACAAGCATGTTATCTCCTGCGGTTCCGATAATTGAATTGCTCAGATCATTATTTTTTAAACCTGAAATGAATTGTGCCGGAACATTAAGGCGGAATGCAATTCCATAAATTTTATCATTTGATGGATTGTTTGAAGCTGGCAAATCTATATTAAGTGTAATTGGCTGGCTTGCTCCAACAGTATTCGAATTAGAGTTAAGCGTCAGGTTCCTGTATTCCGATTGGATTATCGGAGGAAGTGTGCTGGATCCGTTTTTAAACGTATGGGTTTGTGTATAGTTAAGGAAAATAGCCATTGTATCGTTTGCGTTTACTGTCCCGTTCCCATCGCAATCGGCATGTTTAATATCTGTTCCATATGCAGTTATTTGTCCCCAGTCGTTCATGGCTTGTGCGGTCCATGCTGTACTTGCAGCGGTCCTTACAGGTCCTGTTGCACCATTTGCCCAGCCTAAGTATAAATAATCATGCATGTTTACTGTAAGGTCGTAGTTAGCATCTCCGGGCCAAACATTTGCCACTGCGCTTGTTGAGTCCAATTTAACATCTACGTAAGCATAACCACTATGGCCGCCCAATCTGCAGGCTGATGCACGGAAATGAAGTGTTACGTTTTGTCCGATATAGCTGGAAAGATCTAATGTAACTGGCGTCCAAGATTTATAATACGTATTCCATCCCAATAATGCGGTGTCAAAGCCGGGTGTGGTTCCATTTGCAGCTTGTATATAAACAAACGAATTAGGAATGGTATCTCCCAATGCATCCAACACATAAGATGTATAATATGCCTGATCACCTTGAGGGTGCCCGCCATCCTGAAGAATAACCTGGTAAGCGTAATTCAATATACGTTCGCTTTGTGTCACATTAAATGTTTGTTCAATAAAGGAACCTTCGTATGTAAAGCAATATCTGTTTAATCTCGCCACGTAATTTCCACCAAAAGGTGAAACAAGTGATGTTCCTGTAAGCGGATCATTTCCAAAAGCCGGCGTCATTAATCCATGTCGCAGAATTGTATCGTGTGGCCAACAACCTAAAAGATTAGCTCCCGATAAGGTATCATTAGGCCCCGCTGCAGGGATGGTACGAATATTATCTAATGGTCCATTGGAGCTGGTTTTATTTTCTCCTACATATAATTGCCAGCCATTATGATTTCCATTTTCAAAATCTGCATTAGTTGCAGATTGCACTGTTGGTGTACTCCCTCCGCCGTTTTTATAATAACCAATATTGTTATTTTGCTGTGGAGTGCTTACTCCATTGGCTTTTTGCCATTCTTCATATTTGTATTGTACATAACCCGCATGATCAACCAGATCAATCCCTTTGTTAATGGCTTCCTGTAGGGCTGCAGCATTATCAAAGTGAGCTGTTGTTTGCGCGAAGCTTATGCTTGCACAGAGAATAAATATTGAGGTGTAGAGTTTTTTCATAGAATTATTTTTGGTTATTTTTTTGATTAAATATTGAATGTCTTTTGTTTACTACAATTTTGTTTACTTAAGGGGAGTTCTAAAAATAGAATGTTAAAAACAATCTAATAAAATCGTAT
>CAZQIC010000057.1:0-28427 GCA_964593555.1 uncultured Bacteroidia bacterium
TAAAAAAAAATACGGTTACATTTGTTAAAATCAATTAATAGAACCTCCCTTATATGTTGACATTACATACTGTATTCGTTCAATCAAATCTTTGTCACCATATTTTTTAATGATTACCCTTCTAATCATTTCTTTTTCGTGAGTTTTGATTTCGCCCTCTATGCGGTCGTTAAATTCTGTCATGATGTTTTTATTAAGGATTATAAGTTAATATTAGATTAAAAATTAAAATGTAAAAAGATATGCAAGTTTAGAGGCCGAAACTACCCTTCAAAAATAGTACCAGCAATGGTATTGAAATGCCTTATCTCCGCTCTAGCGACAAAAGTATAGTGGTTTTTCATTGATTTTTTATGATATTCGTTAAAGGGGCATTTTAGATAGCTGGAGAGGAAATAATTCCTCACATTCAGATCATGCTTTAATGGGCTGGCAACTCAGAAAAATTGGAGAGTAGCATTGGGTTACCTTCTATTTTCCGGGAAGGCTCTCAACCGCTTCCTTGATTTTTCCGCCAATATGATCCAGGTGATAGCTCCAAAGATGCTGCCTTTTGAAAAAGTAATTAAAGATGGTGAGAATGGCTTTATTGCTGCAAATGACGATGAATGGATCAGCAAAACGGAACAAGTCATACTCAATGCTCAATTGCGAAAAGACATCGGTAATAATGCTTTTAAAACTGCTTGGGAGAGCTTCAGCTATACACCGAAGGCAATTCAACGACTAAAAAGCATATTTATATAATTGCGTATTTTAGCCTCTAAATAAATCCTTATAAAGAAGGTTGTTGTGTCAGCGATACGACAATTAAGCTGGTTTCGTTGCTGAGCTAATACCAGGTTTATTGGAGAGCATTAAAAAGCGGTTTTTGGATGAAGGAAATGAAACCGTTACAAATAGTAACGCTTTGAAAATGGAAGCTGCTGATGACAAAATGCGAATGACAGATGTACCAAATACTAAGAAACATTTAAAATGACCAAACTCAAAAAAATAAATTCCGAAGATCAGGTTTTTAAGGACGTAAAAAGGCTTATCGAGGAAAGCAAAGAATACGTTGCACAAACGGTAAATACTACCCTTACTTTACTGTATTGGAAAATAGGCAAACGAATTAACCATGAGGTTCTGCAAAACCAACGAGCAGATTATGGAAAACAAATTGTTGCGACACTGTCGCAACAATTAACATTAGCTTATGGTAAAGGATTCAATTACTCCGGGCTTACCAGAATGGTAAAGTTTGCCGAAGTATTCCCTGATGAACGAATTGTTATGTCAGCAATGCGCCAATTGAGTTGGTCTCATTTCGTTGAGTTAATCCCATTAAAAAAACCTTTACAACGTGAGTTTTATGCCGAGATGTGCCGTATAGAAAATTGGAGTGTAAAAACTCTTAGTAAAAAAATAGATGGGATGCTTTATGAGCGTACTGCCATTAGTAAAAAGCCTGATCAACTGATAAAAAAAGAAATAAAATCATTACGAGATGCGGATAAACTTACTCCTGATTTGGTTTTCAGGGATCCTTATTTTCTTGATTTTTTGGGCTTGAAAGATACTTTTAGTGAGAAGAACCTGGAGGATGCTATTTTAAGGGAGTTAGAAAGTTTTATACTGGAGCTTGGACAAGGTTTTACATTTGTAGAACGCCAAAAGCGAATGATAATAGATGGCAGGGATTTCAGACTGGATTTGCTATTTTATCATCGTAAGCTAAAACGTCTCATTGCCATTGACCTGAAATTAGGCGAGTTTAAAGCAGGTTACAAATCACAAATGGAGTTGTACCTGCGGTGGTTGGAGAAAAACGAAATGCAGACAGGAGAGAAGACACCAATAGGTTTATTACTTTGTGCAGAAGGAAATAAAGAACAAATCGAATTATTGCAGCTACACAAATCAGGTATTAAAATAGCAGAGTATCTTACCGAGCTACCGAGCAAAGAAATATTGCAGCAAAAATTGCATCAAGTGGTAGAAATTTCAAAAAAGCAAATAGAAAATAATAAGTGAGCTTCTATGAGACCAATGTGGTATATTCTTGACAAAGACAAGAATCCGGTTCCTGCAAAAGATATGATTCAAGCAAATCGCCTGCTTGAAGAAACAGTAGAACTCGTTAAAAATAATTTATGGGTAAGCCGAATTTTAGATAAAGTATCTGCAAAAACATTCGATACTAAAGCCATCACAAAGAAGATTGTAAATGGTTTAAAAAAAGAACTGCATCTTAATTAATTTCCAACTTAATTGTCTCTCAAATAAAAAATTGTAGCATTTTCCAAATAATGCAATTTGAAAAAAACCTTCCAAACAATTGATAGTAATGAATTTGGCAAAACCCTCTCTTTCTCAGTTTTGTAAAAGTTGTAGTAAACTACAATTCGTAACCTAAAATGTCTTTCTCAAACAAAATACTTTTATCTCCACAAAAGCCCCTATAAGAGCCTTTGTAAAGAAAAGCTCCTTAAGGACTTGAAATTTAAAAAGGCTCCTTAAGGACTTCAAATACAGAAGCCCTCCTAATAGAAGCAATTGTATAGAAACACTCCTAATAGGAGCTGTTGCAGAATGATCCCTTAAAGGGGGTTTTTTCACAGCCTCCTATAAGAGCAATTTTAGACAAAGCCCTATTAGAAGCATTTGTAAACAAAGTCCTAATAGGAATATTGTTGAACGAAGCCCTATAAGAGTTGGATTTAAAAATTCTTTAAAGAGAGTTTTTTTTCATACCCCTAAGCACCTTCCATCGTAGCCCTGTATGAGTTTTGCTAAAAGCTCACAGCAGGAAATTTTTATAACCAATCAAAGTATTCGTCCAAAGATGAACAAAAGGAAACAGGATTCCTCCGGGACAAAAGTTTCTGCCCGGAAAAAGTGGGCGGATAGCGTTGATATTGCCGAGAACCCCAATCATAACGGGATTGAGTTGCGATTTAATATCGAACCTTCCCACGAGCTTCAGTCCAAGCTAAGGGCTATGGGATTCAGACCGAGCAAATCACAAGCAATGTGGTATGGTGATAACAATTCTGCAAACAAAGAATTTGCGGATGAAATCAAATCTATACTACCTACTTCACCGGATGGGCCTGACCTTTTGCTTTCGCCTTCCTTTGATGCTGTTAAAACAACCATTGAGCAGCGGGACTTTAGTTTTATTATGATTACGCTCAAAGATGGCGAGATTAAAAATTATATCATTTTTGAGCCGTCAAAACCTAAAGCAGAAGTCATTGCTACACAATTTGCCCGGCAGGAGTTTGGAGAAAATTTCGTTGCCCTTGCAGCAAAACCTCGAACACATTTAAGAGAAGCGAGGGTATTGTTTGATGAAGGAAAGATCATTTTTCCGGAAGGTCAGAAAGTGCCATCACGCAGAGCAAGTGCAATTAAAGGTGTTTTCCAACACTCGTCCGAAGAAGCCTCCGAAGAAATTTACGAAACAGAAAACGACAAAAAACGTGAAGTAGAAAACCTTGCCTTGCAAAAGTTCTACAAATGGGCAGCCGGGAACTCGGAGTTCGCAGGTAAAACGGATAGTATAAGCCGAGAGCTTTTTGATAACTGGTTAAAAGAAAATTATCCCGAATTAAGCAGTAGCTCTATTGAAAATATGTGGCGAAGCCATGAACGGATCATCAAATCTTTTAAACGTTATGAAAAACGTTCGACAGGTAAACCGCTTGCACAGCCTTACAGCGCCATTTACAAAAAGCTAATGCAGATTATCCCTGATTTGATAAAACACATTGAAGAAGGAAAGGATAGTGGTAAATCGGTAAAGAATCCTAAAGGTGGTTTGATGGATTTGAATTTCGATTATCTCGGTAAGGATAAAAAAGGAAATTATCTCATTGCACTTTCGCATTTATTCGAGCAGAATGGCGACATGGTTCCTGATCCCGATATGCAAATTCGCATCCTTCCCGAAATGGAAATGGCGGAAGCCATGACCTTTCAGGATCAGTTCGGATATCAGGAAGTATATCCCGATCAGGGAGACGGAAAAGAGTATGTGGATTTAAGGCGCAAAAAGGAGCTTAACCAGTTTTTAAGTCAATGGCTGACCAATATCATCAAACAAGGGCACAAGATTGATTTAACCCAAGAAGGAAGCGAAACAGAGGGTGATGAAAACTCTACCAATTCATCAGAGGATACCTCCTTCACCACTTCCAAAGCAAAAGAAAATTCCAAACCGGAATTTGAACGCTTACACACGCCCGAAGAAGAAAAAGAAATCATTGAGCAATTTTTAGCGCAAGGTTTTACAAGGCCATTCAGCGCACAGGAAGCCTTTGATAAAAACCTTCCGGTGATTGACCTGGCCTTCCGCTATGTAGAATCAATGGAGTATTTCAGGGATAATATTGAAAACCCACGCAAGAAAAAAATACAAGAACTGCGTGAGGAATTAAAAAAGCTGAAAAGTGAAAAGGGTGTGAATGACAAAAAAAGTTCACTGAAGGAACAAATTGAGCAGCTGGAAGCAGAGATGACATTTGCAGAAAAATTGGTTCAGGACGAGAGCTTAATCTTCCAGGACAACCTCTTTGCCATTATTCTGCAAAAGGGTAAACAAAGAGGGTATGCAAAAGAAATTGAGGACGACATCAGCAGTTTCCGTGATTATGTTGTTACCAACATTCTTGACAACCGTGCAATTGAAAATTATCATAAAGATCCGGTTCAGATAGTGGTAAACGAACTCATTGATGAATACTTTAATTCAAAAGAAGAAAAAAAGACTCCTGAAATGAAATCCAGTAAACCAGCAGCACCGGCTATTGCGGAAGACCTCAAAACGGGAGATACATTTCTGCCGAATGTTCTTGTACCTACCGGTACAACAGAGCCTTTCCTATCGCATAATTTTCAATTGTTCGATATGAAGTCTGTTCTTAAAACCAATTTTCCACACCTTCTAAAGATCAATGAAAAGAATCTTTCCAAAGCATCCGCATTGGAAATGTTTGAACTTATTCAAATGGCGCATCCAACAGATTACGGAATTGATGTCAGCCGAATGCAAATGCTGGAAGAATGGGAAAAACGTGGAAGGCAACTGTTTGAAGAAATTGGGTTTCCTACGGACAATATTTACCCTTACGTAAACCTTTATCTCGGTTATGAAAGCATTGAACCACTGGGAGGAATTTTATCCGATAACAACAAAGAAGGAAACGAATGGTGGGCAATTGCAGAACATTGCCGTCCGATTGCGGATGCAGGGAAAGCCCTTGAAATAATCCAGCATCAAATTCAAAAACAAAAGAACGAGAAGAAAGGACTTATCAATCCTAAAACCAATAAACCAAAACTGGAATACAAACAACTGGCCCAGGATATTGACCATACCATTGAGAATTTAGAAGACAGCAAAGAAGTTATTCAGCATTACATTGATAACCCACTTGAAAAGAGCCATTCAGAAAAAGCAGAAAAGAAATCGAAGGATCCCCTGACAAATGACAGCGGGGTGTATACTGAAAAAACTGCCGGAAAGAATTATGAAAGGATTGAAATTCCTATGCCGAAAGCAGCACAGTACGAGGCAGCAATTAAAATTGTTAAAACAAGCAACAACGATTATAAGATCGGGATAGAAGCTTCTAAAAAATTCGGGGATTATAATGGAATGATGTATGGCCCAAGCAAAGATGGCCAGTCTTATGCTTCAAGAGAGGCAGCTCTAAAAGGTGCATTGAAGGAACATGAATTAAAGCTGGAGCTTTTGTTAATTGCAAAAGATAGTTCGTTTAGCAATGAAGAAAAAAAGATAAAAAATCTAACTACCGCACTGGAAGCTGTGAGAGATTTTGCGAAAGAAAATGATGTTGTACTGGATGCACACAAAGTACCAGGTGAAGAAATATCACTTAAAGAAATTCATTTATCAGAAAAAGAAAATTATTCCAAAGCACTTGTTGTAAACACCTGGCAGGAAGCCAATGATTTTATCAAAAACAAAAAGTGGAATAATGATACTGTTTATTTCAAAGTAGTATGGAAAGACGGAGAAACATTTGAACGCAAGCTGGATCAACTCAATGCACAGCTCTATGAAAAGAAACCGAATCCCCTTAGTGATTTTGTTTACCAGTATAACCTTACGATTAGTCAAATGAAACCGTTGAAGGGATCTCACTTAAAGGATGCTGACATAAGCAATGCAGCGAAGATAGTCGAAGGTTACTCGTTCTCTGACAAGAAAAGCAGTAGCAAAGAAATGGCAGTTGACCTTGATGAAATTGTACCAGTTCCCGGAGTGGATGTTGATTTTGGACATCTATCAACAGGCGGAGAAAGAAATCGCATTTCGGCAGAAACCCACAAACAAATTAGTAAGCTCCTGCAAAATTCAAAGACGGATTTATTTTATTACAAGGATGCAGCCTGGACAATTGTGAAAGGCTCTACTCATGCAATCCTTGAACTTCCTGAAATGATAAGCAATGCAAAGAGCTACTATGAAAAAGTTTACAAAACCAGTAATGCGTATTTAAAAAAGCAAGGAAAAGAAGCTGGCATCATCAAAGGCTTGGAAGCAAAGAATTATTACCAGCAAGTAGAAACAGCCTACTGGACGGAAGAAGACGAAGAAGATGAAAGCTATCCATTTAAAATTGTCATTAATGGCAAGGCTTTTCACGCCTTATCCCTTCAAGAACAACTTTTGGAGGAAGTGAAAAAATTATCCTTAGAGAGGCAAATAGAAATTGTAGATACCGTGTCTAAAGAATTTAAAGTGGTTGCATTAGACAACTATACTACCGATGCTGGACATACAATTAAAGACGGGGGAATGCCCTTAAAAATACAGGTCATTTCCGAATATTTATACGATTTATCCAATGAAAAAGACTTTCACAATCCACAACCGGAAAAAACAATACTTGGTTTCTTACTTGATATTTTTATTGATAAGCAAAAATTATTAGTGGATCAATCCTTCCAATCAAAGGAAGCGCAAGCATCGAATCACTCCAAAAATAGAATGGGAAAAGAAAAAAAACAAACTAAGCTGGAGTTAAATAAATCCATTGAAAAACTCATCGCAGAAAAAGATCAAGAAGGCAGTTCCTTCAACGAAGAAGAAAAAAATTATATCCGGCAATATACCGGCTCCGGTGGTTTAATTAAAGAAGGCGCTGTGGGACGTGGTGTATTGTATGAATACTACACACCCGATGTAGTAGTACAAAAAATGTGGGGTATGGCTTTCAAGTATGGATATGACGGAGGTTCCATTTTAGAGCCGTCCGTTGGTACAGGTAACTTTTTAAAATATGCACCCAAGGATGCAATCATATTCGGCTTTGAGACCAACCATTTTTCGGCACGAATAGCACAAATACTTTATCCCAATGCACACATCCATGAGAAAGCATTCGAGAGTTTATTCTTTGCCGGAAACATTCACCTCAAAGATGATTTCGACCATCCCCCTTATAGCCTGGTCATAGGCAACCCTCCTTACGGAGACTTTACAGGCAAGTATGCAGGAATGGGAGAAAAAAAATGGACTGGAGCAACTGAATATGACCAGTATTTTATTCTGCGTGGACTGGATTTACTAAAGAAAGGGGGACTACTGGTATTTGTTGTTCCGAGCAGTTTCCTGTCTTACAATGTAAAATCAGCGAAGGTCAAAGAAAAGATTGCCTCCAAAGTAGATTTAATGGATGCGTACCGCTTACCCATCAGAACCTTTGATACAACAGATATAGGAACCGACATACTGTTATTAAGAAAAAAATAAATGATAAAAAAGAGAGACAAATATGATTTCAAATTACCTGGTGGGATCGGGCATCCTTTACAACAAAAACAAAACAGACATCAATACATTAAACCTGCGAGCAATGGCAAATGACAATAACCAGATTGAAGAATTAAAACAACTCATTCATGGTGAGATGAAAGAGTGCAACCGATTCTTATGGCCGAAGGTGTGCGAAATGCAAAGCACTGACAAAGGCAGGGCAAAACTGGAAGACATGATAATCCGGTACGTTGCCGAAGAAGGAATGCAGATTGGTTCTGCCATCGCACTTATTGAACAGGAGCTTTCGCACATTCTTTAAAATGGCACAAGGGTATAAAATGTTCCGCAACATCGCACAGGAGGCCAACAGAAGACTGCGTGACCGGAAACAAAACTTAGACAACATGAAAACAAGTACAGATCACCTTAAAAAGTTCGCTTCGTTTCTTTCAAGACACGACCACATTGACGGCTACATGGGAGATAATGGAGATAGTGAAATTGCCAATGGAGCAGCTAAACAAGATTTTAAATCACTTGGAAAAAATGCATTTAAAGAGCTGGCTGAATATCTCGGCTTAAAGCAATACGATGTAAACTTCAATCCGGGTGGCCCGGCAGTAAGCGGAGATTTAACCCTAATGGGAATGTTTGCACCCGATATAGGAATTTATATTTCCATGAACAAAGATGGGATGCAATCCGGTATTCTTTATCGCACCATAAAACACATGAAGGATTACAGTGGTGGTAGCAATAACTATTTCCGGGAAGGCGACCTGAATCATCCCGAAGAAATCAAAGAGAAAGTGTACCGTTTATTGAAACTGGATCAACAGTTTACGGCTAATACCTTGTCAGAGCTTAACCAGCTTCCCAATGTATCGGTGTATAAACTAACCGATAAAGGGCTGGAAAGTATTGCAGAAAAAGAATATGTAGGGGAGAATGACATTAGCGATGCAGAACACGCATGGGAAATGCGCCAACTGGAATACCAGCAAATAAAAGCAATACAAAAAACCGGAAGGCCAAACGTATTGGATGCAAAGGATGGAGACGAACACGAAAAAATTATAGAATGGGCATTAAAGCAAGGCAAGCCAGTACCAAAAGAAGTTTTTGAAGATTATCCCTGGTTAAAAGAGGAACAAAAACAAAATGTTTTAAACGGAAAGACTACAAGCACACTTAGTTTATTAACCGGGGACGAATGGTTCAAGCAGCACCCGGAGAAAATATTGGGAGAGCAATTTCAAACAACTGATCGTTTCGGAAAGCCTGTAACCAAAGTAAAGGGAACCGCAGATAATATCATTCAGGGTATAGATGTGCCATCGGTAGATGTTCCTGAAGTAGCCACAGAAGCCCTGCAAACTGAAATCAAAGAACCCTTGCAGCAAATATTAAATGATCCCATGAAAAAGGAAAATATCGAGCGTGTTATCAACCAAACAAAAAAAGCTAACGCAGAAAAGGCTCTAAGAAGACTGAACGGTGATAAAGAAGGCATCTCTGATGCCTGCCCGGAGGAATATTTTTGTTTTGATGAAGTGATGAGAGAATATAACAAAGGCATTACAGATGAAGAAATAAAAGCATGGATTTGGTACAAACGTACTACCGGGGGATTTAATTATGAGAAAACAATTCTTGATTCTAAAAACGGCTGGTCAAAATATGTTGTTCCGCTGGGAGCAGCTTCCGAGCATTTAAAGAGCTGGTTAAAAGCCGGAGTTATTTGCTCACATAATGGCAGTTTTATTCCAAGCGTACTATACTATGCCGAGAATATTTATGAACGCCAAAGTATGCTCTTAAAAGACAAAGAAGCGATCATAAAAGAGTTTGGGAAACAGCAGTACGACAGTCAATGGACTGGACTTGAAAATGTAAAGCCACCAAAGCTCACATTAAATGATCCAAACACGGCCAACCGCTTATTCATTAAACCCGATTCTGCTTTCGCAAAAGAAATTCGTATCAGCCAGCTTGCAGATGGAACCAGCTTTAAAGAATATGTAAGCAAGACAGGTAGCTATGCAGAAGGAAGCAACTCGCTGGTAGAAGCCTTTAAAACATGGCTAAGAGAATTACCAAAAGATGATTTTAAAAAATCAACCGACTGGAACATTATTCAGTTTTACCTCGATGGAGGTACACCCTCACGCCATTACGACAAAGAAGAAAAATTGCGTTTGAAACAAAATGCAAAAGTGGAAGGCGATAAGTTTTTCGTCCGCTTTCTTGCTGAAGCCTTAACCCGTGAAGACCAAGTACGCATTGAACAGCAATGGAACTCTAAATACAATGGTTATGTAGAAATAAATTATTTCAAAGTGCCCGTTGCCTTTACCTGTTCCAGCACATTTAAAAACAAGCCTTTATTCATTCGCCCTGCTCAACGGGAAGGTATTGGCTTTATCAGCGTACACGGTTCAGGATGCGTTGCCTATGATGTGGGATTAGGAAAAACCATGACCGCCATTCTTTCACTTGCACAAGCATTGGAAAGTGGTCAATGCAAACGTCCTTTCATTGTTGTTCCCAACCAAACCTATAAGAACTGGTTAAGTGAACTACGTGGCGTAGTTGATAAAGGAAAAGTATTGCTCTCAGGATTGTTACCGCAGTACCAGGTGATAGACTTGTACAATTTAGGAACAGAGTTTATTGACCAGTTGCGTGATGAAAAAGGAAATATAAAGCCTGTGCCGGAGTACACTATTTCTGTTCTCACCTATGAAGGATTTAACCGACTTGGATTTAATGATGACACATGGTCAACTATCGGAAATGAATTGTATGATATCCTTAATCAGGGAACGGAAGAAAAGCGTGATGTGGTAAAGCTCGGAGAGAAGATCAACGAAATGATGGGTAAAGGAATCAAGGGAGGATCTGTGAATATTGAGGACTTAGGTTTTGATTTTATGGTGGTGGATGAAGCTCATGCCATGAAAAAATCTTTCACACAAGTAAAAGGTGAAGTGAAAGGCGATGGAGAAAATACTACCCGTTCCAAAACCTCTTATCAAATCAGGTCAGGCGCACCCTCAATGACTGCACTACGTGGCTTTATGATAAGCCAGTATATTTTACGCAACAATAAAATGCGGAATGTGGTGTTGCTTACCGCTACTCCATTCACGAATAGCCCGCTTGAAATTTATTCCATACTGGCACTCATCGGTTACCAGCAATTAGAAAGAGCAGGCATTAAAAACATCAAAGAGTTTTTTGATACGTTTATTAAAACCAGCATGGAGCTTGTGATTAATGCCAAGCTGAAACCTGAACGGAAAGAAATTGTGATGGGCTTTAATAACCTCATTGCATTGCAACAGCTCATCTTTAAGTTTATCACTTACAAAACCGGAGAGGATGCAAAAATACAGCGACCTAACAAAATTGTATTGCCACTGCTTAACAAAAAAGAAGGCAACCAAATAATTCCTTTGCCAACAGAAGAACAGATTTCCACTAACCTTCCAATGACACAAAGGCAAAAGGAATACATGGATGACGTGGAACTGTATGTAACGGGAAAAACAAGCCTTACCAATTTTTGTGTGAATACGAGAGGCTTTGAAGACAGTGAAGAAGGTGCAGAAGATGAAAGCGCTGGTGAAGCATTGGATGAAAAACATTTGTCTGAAGACGAAGAAGAAGGAACACGAATATTAAGGGGAATGTCATTCGCACGACAGCTCGCACTTAGTCCTTACCTCTATGCCTGCAACCCGGACAAGCATCCAACTTATACGCAGTACATAGAATCTTCACCTAAGTTAAACTATATCATGGAGTGCATACGTTCGGTAAAACGTTACCACGAAGAACACGATCAGGAAGTGTCCGGGCAGGTGATCTACATGAATGCAGGTGTACACTTTTTCCCTCTGATAAAAGAATATCTCGTACAGAAAATCGGCTACAAGGATGATGAAGTAGGCATTATCAAAAGCGGTTTGAGTGCAGCAAAAAAAGAAGGGATCAAAGAACGCTTCTTAGCCGGCAGTGTGAAAATTATTATCGGCAGCGCAACCATTAAAGAGGGGATCAATTTACAAAACCGTTCAACAGTACTTTACAATTGCTGGCTGGATTGGAACCCGACTGATGTGAAGCAGCTCGAAGGGCGTATATGGCGCTTCGGAAATATGTATGCGAACATTCGTGTTGTAAATCCCATGATGGAAGACAGTATTGACACCTTTATTTTTCAAAAGCTGGAGGAAAAGACCAGCCGTATCAACGAGATATGGTATCGTGCAGGCAAGACCAATGCACTTAATCTTGAAGAATTTAATCCGTCTGAATTAAAAATGGGTTTGATAACAGATCCTTATGCTTTGGCTGAATTAATTCTGATGGAAGAAATGGAACGCTTGCAGGATGAAATCACGGGATTGAATAATCAGAAAACCGTATTGGAAGAAATTGTTGAGCAGCGGGAAATATTTAACAAAAATATTGGTCATGTAAAAGACGTGGTTAACCGCTACAAGCCGATAAAAGAAGAAGGCAAAGCCCGAACAATCGAAACAATTTTCAAGCTCTACAAAGATTATCTCGATGATGAGAATACGGAATACACCTACCAGGATCAGGTTGTGTATGACCAGGTACGCAAAGCCAATGCAGCCATTAAAAGAGGCATTGAGCAAATACTGGCTCCAAGAGGCTTAGACATTGGTTTCGATTTGAAAAAGGTAACCGGACAAATGGATAAGGAAGTTGAACGTAAGCAAAAGTACATGGAGGAAAAGACCGGAGACAAAGCTGTTCAGGAGAAAGGGCAAACCATTATCCAAGACAGGATAAAGAAGGGTTATAAACCAAAAACAGTTATGGAAAGAGTAAAGGAATTTACCAGCCTCAATCCTAAATTATTGACTGAACTGATGGTATATGATAATTCGGACGAAGCCAAAGCAAAACAATCCCAACAAAAAAGAAAGGGTGAAGCATTGGAAGGAACAGCTGATCGCTTAACCAAAATTATCCAACTCAGGGAATCATTCAAGCGAATGAGAAATCGCTTAGAACAGATCAGAGAATTAAGAAAAGCAGCATAACGGTCAGAGACCGTTTTATAAAAAAAGCAAAACAACATGGTAAAGACAAACATTGACAACCTGGTGAACCTGCTGAACAAAGCAAAAGAAAAAGGATGCACCAAAGTAAAGCTCCAGCTTTATGAAGATTGGAAGCAGATAGAAAAAGAACAAAAACATCCTTCACTTAAAGTGGAAGAATACGCTGTTGATACCCGGTTTTATAACACCGTTGAATTTGAAACAGAGATTGAAAAAATGGAAGCCACCGATAGGATCATTACAAAGATCGAAGGGGACACATTCATTATTCGTGTTTCACTTTCCGACCGGGACAGCTTGCTGAAAAATCTCGGCATTGAACAAGAATACAATCATTAACTAAAAACAAAACACATGGCCACCTTAAAAAACAATCCATACGATTTGCTGGAAAAAGAAAAAATCTCAAAAAAACTATTGAGTGATCGGGTACTCAAAGGACTTTCCATTTTTGATGAAACACTTGCTGATATGGAACAATTTCCGACTGATAAAAAGTTAAAAAAAGAAGCGGAAGAAATCGGCAAGGAAACAATTGAGCTGGTGAAGGAAGACATCGAACGCATCAAAGAAGAAACGCATGATGAAGTAGAAGAAAATTCCAAAAAGGAAACACGCAAGGTTCAATCTAAAAAGGTTGTTGAGAAAGCGGAAAAAGTGCTGGATGATTTAGCGATGTGCCGTCTAAAGCTAAAAGAAGACCGGAAGAAAAAAATTGAAAGCGGAGAAATTAAACCACCTAAGAAAAAAACACTGGTAACAAAGCTCCGTCAGGAATTGGTAAAGACCGCTACGCTAATTCCTAAAAACCTGAAAGAAGATAGCACAGTGATTCAGCGCACACAAAAGGCAGTGCTTAATTTTTTGAATGAACTGAAATCCATTTGGGGGCTGAATAAAATAAAAGCTATTCAGGATGAGATAAAAGAGAAATTCAAAAAACTGGAACAAGAAGCTTCATAATTAGTAAAACAATAAACACAAAGCCATGAATAAAAATGCGATCATAATAACAAGTGTAGGAATGGTTATAGGCTTAGCTGAAGCATTGCTTTATTATAACCTTGGGCAAAGCGCAGGCGGAAAATTCACCTACAAGATACCTCCTACAAAAGAGTTTTTTAAAACAGCTGGTGTAGTATTAGTTACTTCAATACTCACAGCAGGAATTTCAGGACTTATTGAATCTCGTTTTCAAGAGGAAAAAAGGCAAACAGCATAATAACTTAAATCTAAAAAAATGAAAAAATTTCCGCACCAACAATTTATTGAGGATAACAATTTAGATATCCAAACTTTTCCCGAAATGCTGCAAAAGCGTATTAAAGGTTTTGACGAGCTGGAAGAAGATTTGCAGCATACCACAGATGAGGACAATGAAAAGTTAATCAGCAAACTTGAAACACTCTCGCACGAGTTGGCTGAAGACCTGGAAGAACACTTTGAAGAACATTTGGAGAACAATGACCAGGAAGAAGATGAGCAACCGGAAATAACACCGGAGCCTATACAGGAAGAACCAACTCCGGAACCGGAACCGGAAGTCCAAGAGCCTGAACCTGAAATTCAGGAAGAAGTAGCTGAACCGGATCCTGAGTCTGAACCTGTCCTTGAACCCACAGACGAAGAAATACTGGAAGGGCTATTAAATAGTAAGAAAAGCCACGTATCGCCCTCAGAATTGAAGGGAAGGGGCTTTAAAACAAGCCTGAATGAGAAAAGGATCTTGGTAGGCAAATTTTGCCTCCACAGGGGCAAATACGATACCTGTTATAAAATAATTCTCAAAAGTGAATAAAAAAATTTGCCTTATCACTTACCAAATTGGTAATTTACGACTTCCAAATTGGTAATTAATCCATTAAAAACGTGAACCAAACAGCATCCACAAACAATTATAATCAACTGCAAGACAGTATTGATAAGGTCATTGGAAAAATTGGCCTTCGCAGAACGAAGTATTTATTGGACAGCTTTATTGATAACACCACTGTAACACAAAGCGAACGTGAAAAGATCAAGATGGTAACTCAATACTTGGTCAGTCTGACTGCAAAAGTATTTGAGTTAAAGGAGGAGCTTTTTTTCGTCAGTACTGTCCGTGAATACCGTGATGCAAGAATGTGTTGTTTTCATCTCTTGCGAAAGTACACAGAGGATACTTACCCTAAAATCGGCTTGAACTTTAATTGCAGCGCCCGGATAGTCATGTATGGCTGTTTCGCTGTGGAAGATCGCTTAGCCATGCCCAAGGGCAATGCAAAATTTGTTGGGAACTATACCCTGCTTGAATCAAGGTTGATAGACTTTATCGGAAAAATTAATTAATCCAATCATGGAAGATACAAAGGAACTTATTGAAACAGTTTTAAAGAAAGATCAACAGGATATTGCATTTGAGCCTATCCCGGAGGAAAACGACAGCCCATTGGCGCAACCGGTGGTGCAAAAAAGTAATACATCAGGAGATGTAAATGCTTCTAAAAATGAGGCGAAGGAAACCACTAATTCCACAGAAAATAAGGAAGAACCCAAGGTTAAGCCTAAAGAAGAACCTACGGATGCACCGGAACAGGAAATTGATGCCGAACTCAGGGAGGAAAGTGAAAAAGACAATACTTCCGGTACTGGAGAAGAAGGATTTAGTATGCCGTTAGAACACGCTGGCTTAATGGCAGACAGCATCATTGGTACAATTAATAATACTGTGCTGGAAGTGGGTGGCGGTTACTTTGTAACCATCCGTAAACACAAGGATTTCTATGATTTTGAGGAAGTAATACAGGTCATAGATGAGCAGAACGTTAAGAACGTCAAACGTCTGAAGCTCGATGAAGAAGACAAGGCATTACTTCGCCCATTGCTCATTCATATACTGAGAAAGAAAGCTGCTGCACTCAGTCCTGAAAAGCAATTATTAATGGTTGCCCTATCCATCATTATCAAAAAAGCGAAAGTTGTTATGGAGATCCGGGCAGAGAATGAAATGCTCGTGGAGCGCATCCGGGACATTGTCAGAAAAGAAATCAGAGAATATGAGGGCGAGAAGGAAGAAAAAAGGCAACAGGAAAAAGCCTCAGAAAACAAAGCAGAACACGATCAGGAAGATGCTGCCGAAGTAATGTATGAGGAAACAACGCATAGTAATAAAACAGCTTCCCGAACTGGCTTGCCCGATTCTGCATTGGAAACGTTTGAATAATTATTGAGCTGAAAATGAATGTCTGCAACCGTAGAAAAACCAAAACTATTTCAGGGAATAGTCCTCATTAATAAACAGGACGAACGTCAACCAATGTTAATGTTGGTTTGCGGGGAAACAGGCGTTGGTAAAACATTCCGCAACATTTTAGAAATTGAAAACTACCTTCGGGATCATCCTGAAGTATATAGAAAGGGACGTAAGGTTTTAATCTTCGATGTGAATGATGATGATTACGAATGCTACACTACCGTTAGTCCTGACTTTATACGTGATTTAAAGAGCATTCGCGCCCGCAGGATACGTCCACTCACCAAGTATGGTGAAACAATGTCCATTGAAGAAAAAAGGGATATGGTGGAGCGCATGGTAAAGCAGTTCACCGATGGCCTGCTTGTACTGGAAGACTTGGACAAATACATGACTGGTGCAAAAGGTCAAACTATTGTAGGGCTGCTTACTACCAACCGCCATCACGGATTGGACATTATGATCTCTCATCAATCCATTGCTAAAATCACCACTACTGAATTTCAAAACTGTACCTGGTTACGCCTGCATAAGCAAGTAGATGATGTTACCCGGTATCGTAACCGGATCCCGAATTATTTCCTGGTCCGTATTGCAACAATAATAGTTGAAGAACAATACCTCATTGGAAACATCCGCTTTTTTGTTTACGTGAACATGAGAAAATTAAAAGTGCGTGGATGCAGCGTACCAGCCTTTATTCGGGCGTGTAAAAAATATCTCGATACAGAGGAAAACGGAATGATAAGACGAATGATGATGGAGAGAGATTTTTACGGTAAGCTGATTTATAAAAATCGTAATGAAGTAGTTGTTAAACTGATCGCTGAATTGCTCCGATACCACGAAATGAATTTTCAAAGTCCTATTGCTACAGAGAAAGTAGAGCAAGCAAAAGCAGCATAACCAAAAATCCATATAACATGAAAACTTATACTAAAAAACACACCAACAAAAAAGCTGCGGAAACTCATCTGCAAAAAATTAAAAACAGAGGTGGAAAAGCCACCATGAAACCGGTTAAAGGAGGATTTTATATTGAATATTCTTTTCCTGAAAAGAACCCATCTAAAAAGAAAAAATACGATGTCATTTCGCCTGACGGTTTTAGTATTCGCATAGGTGTACCTCCATTCACCTCTATCAAAGAGAGAGATAATTATTTTAAGATGTGGAAAGAGCGATTTGCAAATCAGGGATATTATTCATCTGTTCCCTATGGCCGTATTCACCTGGCCGATTTGTCCGATTATTGCCAGTGGATCGAAGTAGAATAGTTAACTTATTTTCTCTTTTAGCAGTTTTAGTTATGAGTTTTTGTCTATCACGAACTGCCATTTCAATCAATCATTTCGTTTGGAGGCGCAGGCAGCTCCAGCGCTTGTATAGAACCTACCGCATTGCCGGCAATACCTCTAATTGCACTATACATATGAGTGGTATTTAACAATACTTTTTGAATTTGTTTTTCTCTTTTTTTCCATATCCCTTCCATTGCTCTACGCTCTGTATCTAAATCAGTTTGCATTTGAGTAAAGCCTTCAACAATGGCTTCTACCTGCATCCTAAATTCACTTCCAGTAAGGAAATCATATAGCAAACTCATTTTTTCACCTTTATTTTCCTGCACCACTCCAGCCTGATTAATTAATATGACGGATTCTCTTAATACAAAGCATAACGCTTTAAATTCTTCATAGGTACATATCCAAATACCATCTTTTTGCGACAGGCGTTGTACTCCTTTGGGTAAAGCCTCAGTAACCAACACTCCGAAGGTTGCATTCTTTACACGCATATCCGTTTTAAACTTTTCTATCCACGAAGGTTGAAAATCCTTGGTACGTTTGCTTTCATAATATATACATCCACAATTTTGGAGGGTTTGCGTATTGATTATTTGCAAGCAATCTCCACCTCTTGCACCCTTTTTAATTTCAGTAAGTGTATCGAATGGGAAATTTGTTTTTAACCAATCTTCGATGGCTAATTCTTGTACTTCACCCTGCAACTGCATAGAACCTTGTTCCTGCTTACGCTTCATTTCCTCGGTTAGTTTACGTTGATCCTCTAACTGTTTCTGCAATTCTCTTACTACCAGCTCATTTTTTTCCTGTTCACTTTTACGTATCTTATCTTTTTCTTCGGACAGTTTTTGATTAAGTGTTTTTTGCGCTTCGGCTTCTATCGCTTCTTTTAATTCATCCTTCTCACGCTTTAGCTTTTCAATCTCGCCTTTTGTTTTGTTAAGCTCTTTAACCTGCTCAGACTTTTCGGACAATTCTTTTTGAATTAAGGCCATCTGATCCGATTGTTCTTCCTGTAACTTAGCTTTGAGTTGTTTTTCTAATGCTATTTTTTCTTCCTTTATTTTTGCATTAAAACGCTCCTGAAATAGCTCATTTTCCTTCTTCTTCTTTTTTTCAAAATCTTCCTTCTGTTGATCGAGCTGTTTAAACTCCTTTTGGTACTTCTTTTTTTCTTCTGCCAGTTGAGCATTGTATTTCTTTTTAAAATCTTCTTCTAACTGGTGAGATAGCACATCCTGAACATCAATGGCAGTACCACAGTTAGGACATTTTATTTTGGTTTCGTTTTGCATTATTTATAATTTTATGAATCTCCTTTCGCTACCCTAATTAATTATCGTTTAATATAATTCATACTTGTAGCTGTTTAATGCTATGAGAACTTATATATTAATTCAATAGAGTAATTGCATCAGTACCCCGGCAATTATTGACTACAGTAATAAATTCGTTTAAGAAATTTTTATAATCTAATATATCAAGCTCTGTTGTTGTTTCAATGCTTGGTTCGTGGACTGATTTCCCGGAAAGTTTATTATGAATCTCCATTAGTTTAGCATAATCAGCATCAGCTATGTAATTAAATTTCTTCCAATAATGAATTAAATCTTCTCCCTTAAATACATCTCTTTTAATATCCGCTAAAATGTGATTTTCAAAATAATTATTTATCGTAACGCGAATATCACCACTTAAGCCATCTTTACTCCCAGATGTTATACGATTTTTTAACGCTTCGATTCTTTGCTCGTAACTAAATCTAAAGAAATCCATATCTCGAAGCGTTTTTCCTGGTTGGGTGGTGTATTCTACCTTAAAATAATTACCACATTTTCTTAATAGATCTGTTGGATTAGGTTGTCCATTACATTTATCAGTATCAGGAAGTTCTTTGCATAGCTCACAAGATTTTTTTTCAATCGCTTTTGAACCAAGAGTTTTTTTAACCAGTTTATCGTAGAACTCAAAATTGTGAGTAAAAACGACTACCTGATATTTACTGCACAAAGCAGAAATGATCTCTGTTACCTTTTCAATATTCCTATGGTCTAAACTATTTATAGGATCATCAAAAATTAAAGTATCAATATTTTCAAATTCCAATTCCGTTAGCCAATCACATAATGCATATATTTTTGCTTCGCCTTCACTGAGTATGCCCTGAACCGCAAAGGTTCCCTTGTCTGTTGTGATTTTAGGTTCTATTTTAGTAAGCCCATCCTTAATAGAAAAATTACGAACTATTTTGTCTCTTTTTTGTAAGTTAAATTTTTGAGTGTAGCTATCAAAAACTTGATTATAATTACTTCTTACAAGGGAAGCTTCGACTCTTGATTTATCATTAGATATTTTTGTTTTATATCCTCTGAAAGAAAGGTCTGAATATTTTATGTGATCATCAACACTCGTTTTAAGCCGAGTTATTAAAACGGGATTCTTTACTATAAAATCAATATCATTTAATACATTCAATCCCTTTTTGGCATTATCTATTGTAAGTTGAATGCTATTTAAATTTACCGTTAGTTCTGCAAGTAAAGCCTCTTTTATTGAAATTTCCGAATGAATACTTTCAAAGATTAATTCAACTTTCTCTACCGAAACTGTTAGTCCAGAAAAATCAGTTATTAAATTATCAAGGCAGTTTTTTATTGTATTGTAATCAGCATTATTAGCCTCTTGTTTTATTAGAGTATTTATATCAATTAAACTTTTGGAAGTAATATCATATACATCACCAATTTCGCTTAAAGCCAAATCATTATGAATAATTTTTTTGAGTATATTTTCATCTATCCATTTACTTTTTGTCTCTATATCCTTTTTAGCCTGATTAATTTCCTTTTCCAAAGAGCTATTTACAAGTTCATGTAATTCCTTAATTAAATTTTTGCTTTCTTCGGTCAATAGTTGGTTACAATAGAAACATTTATTAATATTTTCAGGATAATCTTTGGAATCATATTTAAGTGCCGTTTCAGCTATTGATTTTATTAAGGAGATAAAGGAATTATCTTTTATTGTATCACCCGATAAAGAAAATAAAAGTTGGTATTTATCAAAAGATGAATAGCTTCTTTTTTCATTCAGTGAAGTCAATGTGTTTATTAGAGTTACTACATTGTCCAACTTTTTGAGTACACTTAATCTATTCTGAAATTTTTCTTTTTCTATTTTAAGAATAGTTGTTTTTGCTTTGACGGCTTCTATTTGAGCAGTTATATCAGATACTTTGACTGTCGCATCTTTTTCTAATTTTTCCTTTTGAGTTTCAAAATCTACAGGTAGTGTTAATTGCAATAATGTATTAAAAAGGTCGGAGTTTTGCTTGTGAGTATTATTGCTCATCAAATATTTATATCCAGTTTGTTCTTCATTTTTTAAATTAGGAACAAGAATTGCTAAATCATCAGTTAGTACTTTATTTAACGAAATTATTTTTTCATTAACCTTGGTTTCAATAGCTTCAACACCTTCACGCAACAAATCAAAATACCCTAATTTGAATTTATCAATATCCCACCCAGCATTTTTTTTTGTCAATGCCTCTGATAGAATTGGGGAATCACAAAATTTTATTTTCGATGAAATTTTATGTCCTGGTTTCCAACTATTAATCGTTTCCATTGTATCGAAGTTTGCAATACTTCCATTCCTTTGTTGTTTTAAATATGCGTTCTTTTTAGTAAACGAAATATTCGCAGCAATTTGTGTAGTTGTTGGAGCATATATATTCGATTTAATTTCTTGATTAGTATGGAACGCATCTTTCAGAACTTTGTAATAAGTGGACTTGCCAGTACCATTTTTCCCAAAAACAAGAGTAAAGTATGGACTGAATAATAGTTCTTGATCGTCCAATAATCCACTAACATTCTTATTGCTGGAAAGTTTGTATAAAATATTTTCTCTAACAACACTTTGAATAGCGTTTGCTGTAGGGATATTAGCGGCAACATTATACTTCTCAGCTATAAAAAGATCATTCAAAGCAGCTTCTATATCCAGATCGCTTATATTACCTGTTTCACATAATTTATTACGTAAAAAGGTTATCCACTTAACATTATCAAAGTTTAACCCTGCTAATTCGTTTATTGCATTTGCCATGATTTGTTATTCAGTATATGGGGACACACCCATCATTATTTAATTATTTTCCACAATTTTTATTTCCTCTTTCGTCAAACCATAAACCTCATAAACTAACCGGTCTATTTCTTTTTCCAAATCATTTGTATCTGCTTTAGAATTAGATTTTTTAGACGATATGATTTGTGAAGTAATAATTTCAATCTTATCGCACTTTTCTTTGTTTTTTGGTATTGGCAGTTTTTTGAATTCTTCTAATCTTATTTTTGGGAAAAGCTCATCAAATTCATTTTTTTCATATCGGAATAGCCATACAAGCAATTTTGATGAGAGTATTCCGAGAACACAGCTAACATTAATTTGTTCTTTTATAGGCTTGGCTATATAAATACTTCTATCAATAATGAAATCTTCTTCTATTTGTGTGCAGACAAATCTGGAACTTATTATTTCTCTAAACAATATTCTTTTTCCAGTGAAAAATTTTGGATCTCTCGATGCAGCAAGCCACTTACCATAACTTATATAATGCTTGCCATCCCACAAATAGGAAAAAGTTGCTACATGTTTTCCTCTCAATTCCGGTAAAAATGTTGCATCCTTTTTATGATCTGCGTGATATGCTTTTGATTGAATAATTTCTTGACTTTGTCCCCTATATTTATCGTAGGGATTCACACCTCTTGTTATTTCAAATTCATCCTCAAGTTTTATGCTCTGAGTTCTTATTTTAGAAATAATCTTTCTTATATCAGGATTCACTTCTACATCAAAAACTAATCCTTCATTTTCCGAAAAACTGGATTGACTAATAGAATGTCGATGAGTGAAATTATTATTACTGTCAAAGGACCAGATTTCTATTTCTTTTGAGAATACTTTTTTGCCGGCAATAAAAATTAATGTATCTACTTGCGCTTCTTCAAAAGCTTTGTAAATATTAGGGTTTATGTTAACTATCGAAAATTTATCAAGAATAAATTTTCTTATTTTTGACATTTTCAAGTTTTTCAACCACGAATTAGGAGTAATTAAGGATAGTACACCAGAAGATGCCAAAATCTTTTCCGACAACTCAATAAAAAAAGTGTATAGATCAAGTTGATATTCGGAAGTAGAATAGGTTTCTTGAAAAAAATTATGCAATTCTCTAAACGAAGAACCTGTTAAATAAGGTGGATTTCCAATCACCACATTAAAGCCAATAAAATTTCCATCATCATCTAATACTTCAGGAAATTCAAAACGCCATTCAAAAGCATTTTCGTAAATCTTGTTACTTTTTATTTCATCAATCTCTGTCGCCAGTTTATTTATTTCCTTTTCAAGCTTTTCCTGCTTTTGCTTATTGGCTTTCTGTTCAGCCTTACTCTTATCAAAAAGTTGTTGTTGATTAAGTAAGTTGTAAAGCTCTCCACCTAATTTATTTTTGCGAATAACTTTCGGATCATTGTCGCTTATCTCTGAACGGAAATTGCTTTTAATATCATCTATTAATTGCTCCATTGAGCGCTTTTGCTCTTTGGTTTCTGCATCACGATACGTTTGTACTGCAATCTTGTAGCTGTCAATATTCCATTTACTCTTTTTAAGAGCTTTGCTTAAATCGGCATCCAAAGCAAAACGGCTAATCAATGAATTACCACATTTAATGTTTATGTCAATATTGGGAAGTGTTTCCAGTTCCGTAAAATGACTTTCTTGGGTATAGTAAGCACTCTTTAATAGCTCAATCCATAAGCGTAAGCGACATATCTTAACTGAATTGGGATTAATATCCACACCAAATAAACAGTTTTCAATAATGATTTCTTTTTCGTGGAAAAGGGCTTCCTGTATGCGCTGGCCCTCATCATTTTTAGGTTTATAGTCAAATAGTAGTCCGTCATCATTAGTAATAATCAACTCATCATTTACTACTTCTACATGATAATCACGGAGGGTTTTCCCTTTCCTGTCGAGCAGTATTTTCAATTCACTCTTAATAGCAATGATCTCATTAAGTGCAGAAACCAAAAAATGTCCGGAACCAACCGCAGGATCACAAATTTTCAGGCTATTGATAATTGTATTGGCTTCTTTCTTGTCTTCTATTTTATCATAAAGTGTATCAAGGGTCTCACATTTCCAACCTTTTGCTTCATTGAATTTTTGCACCACGGCCCTGCGAATAGTTTCCTTGCACATATACATGGTAACGAATCCAGGAGTAAAGAAAGATCCATCTTTATAACCATTTATTTTTTCAAATATTAAACCAAGCACCGAGGCATTAATCAGGTTTTTATTTTCTTCCTGTATTTCTTCCGATCCTTCTGCGCTGAAATCATAAGCATCTAAAAACTCAAAGAAATATTGAAGTACAGGCAACGTATTTGTTTTTGCCCGGTGAGCCGCTTTTTTTAATATTGATTTATCATGAACCGATAATTCTAAGCGATTATCCAACGCACTTACATCAAAGCTTTGTCTTTCCATCTCTGTACGTTCAAACAAAGAACTATTGAGATAAGGAACTTTACTAAATTTTTCCTGTACGTGCTTTCGCCTGTTGGATGGCTTTTCAGCCAATACCTGGAAGAAAAGATTACTCAACTCATCAAAGTCAAAAATGGTTTGAGTATTCAGGAATAAATAATCCTTGTTGTCTTTGTGGTAGGTAGAAAGCTGTGCTTCCAATAGTTTCAGGAAAAGCACACGGTTTACCCATGTAATGCAAAGCTCTAAAGCGATATTAAAAAGTTGTTCCTGTTTGGTGCTGCCAAAAGAGGAAAGATTAGAAATGTTTCTGAGGCAGTCTTTATCTTCCAGTTTAATGATTGTATTTTCCAATAAAGAAGCAGCATCTGGTTTTTCTTTACGCTTGATGAGTTTTTTACTGCCTTCTTTTACTTCCTCTAATCCGATGATGTGCAATAACTCCGCATAAAACTTAGTATCTAATGAATTGCTATCGTTTGCAAAAGGTTGCTTAAGCAAGTGTACCGGGGAAAGAATTTTATAAAGAGCGATCAGCTTGCTATCATCCTTTTTGTCTTCGTTTCGAATAATAGTTGAATATTCCCTTACATCAAAATGTGTGCATGGAATGGGTTCATCTAACGAATCAAGAAAAGGCTTTGCAATACTATCGTAAAAGAAACGAGTGTCATTACCGCTGTGTTTCCAGTTCTCATAATCCTTTTTCAGTTTACTGTTCCGGTAAACATTTTTTTCAAACCAAACTTCATCAATAATGTACCACTCGTAAATATTGGTGATTGCTAAATATTTAATGTCAATGTTATTATGCTCGGTACGCTCCCGCAAGTAATAAAGCATTAATTCGTGCATTGCCTTTGCATTGGGCTTTGATGCAGTTATCATTTCCGTTTTATTGGATGGCTTCTTTACTTCGAGAATTACGCCAACCGGCTCTTTGGTTGTTTTTCCGGTATGTATTACTAAATCGTTTCTGTCCTTTGTGTTTATTTCATACAGCCCTTTGTACCAAGTATCTTTCAGGAAATCGGAAATAAGGTTTTTAAGATGCTCCTCCGATTCGTCCTCATTTATCTTTCCGATTAATGCCGATAAGTTGTTCTTGAATAATTCAATATTACTACGGCTCACCTTTTCTTTCAGGTAAGCTTTGTTCAGAGATTTTTTAGGGTTTTGTACTATTAACTTCATAATATTATTTCGTTCATAGTTATAATTATTTAGCAATCCCTTTAAATACTATATTGAAAAGACCTTTTCCAAAATCTTCATTCACCTTATTAATGTTTTCAAATTTATAATTCATCAAATCTTCTGAAATACCAATAGGAATTAATATTTCTCTTTGTTCTTCATGTGAAAACCTATCATATTTCCCATTCTCAAAAATGATAGAAACTCCTTCTCCGTTTTTTCCTTTGTTATATACTTCATAACACAAGCCTCTGGTATCTTTCGGATTATCCAGGCATTCCTTTTTTAATTTTATTATTGTTCCTACCAGCATTGCTATATCTTCTCAATCAATTCCTTTTTTACTAACTCATACGCAGCTACCTGGTCATATTCCTCATCAGGCCGAAGTAAGGTTAAAATATCCGCTAAAAATTCAGGATGCTTAAGTTTAAGCTCCATGTTTTTCAGAAACTCTTTTTGAGATGGCACTTCACCAACGGAAAAAGTCATGTATTTTTTGAAGCAGGTTATAAGAGCCTTTTTATCCAGCTTAGAATGTGTAAGCGCTTTATATAAATCATATAAATCTCTGCCTTTTCTTCTTTGATAAAGCGCACGAAGCTTCGTTCCTAATAATTCCTCCAGCTTATAGGTAGTAAGTTTGCATGAACCGCTGTACCATCCGGACTTAACAGAGAAGGCTTGCTTTTCCCACCCTAATTCAGCGAAATGCTCACGGCAATTGGTTTCAACTTTAAGTTTAAGTTTTGCTTTAGGCTCAAATTCCGATTCAAACTTAAACCGCATAGTTGCCATGCTCTCACCAAATTCAACATTAGCCTTTCCTACGAATGAGAGATGCTCTCGTAAACGATCTATCACTTCCCCAATTGGCGATGCTTTGATTTGCACAAGGTCAATATCTTCGGAATATCTCGACTGTGGATGAATATATAATTTATGCAAAGCAGTACCACCTCTGAAAGCAAGATTTTCTGCCAGGAATTTATTATTAAATATTTCAACTAAAGCTCTACAAATAACCAAGTCTTGCTCTATTTGCTCATTTGTTTTCCAGGGAACATTTTTGCCCCACTTAATTATTTCATTTTGCGGTATCATTAATCTATTTCAATTTCAATGTTTATAATTACATTCCATCGCTCGTCTGTCGGACAATCCTTAGTTTTAGAAACTGTCTTTAAAGGAGTGCGAAAGAAATTCAATTTTGCTTTTTGACTTTCATTGTACAAATGATCCGCTAATTCCTTTTTATTTAAAACCTTATCCAGCAGGTAACCCAAGCGTTGTATAGTTGTCAGAGGTATTTCTTTTAGGAAGGACTTATTTATTTTTTCAAGCTTTATTTCTTCAACTAAATCATTGAGAATTGTTGCTGCACGACTTAGCCCTCCAATTCTCTTTTCATATTGTACCACGTCCGCAGCAGTTAATTCAGGAGATGATATTTTTAGATAACCGTTTTCTGTTTTCCTGCTTTCAAGTAGTTTCTCAGGAATTTTTTGGATGCTTATATAATTCACTTTTATTCCTTTTTTGTTAGTCGGTCTTAAATTCGGAAAGTTAGTAAATACAAAAAATTCTTGTGGTTGCTGGTGTGCAGCTCCATAGAATGAAGCAGCATTAACCAATCCTACATAGTAGGGACGTTTCAAAAATTTCATAAATCCATCTAAAAATGTTGGTGGTGGAAGTATGCCACGAGAAGCATATTGAGGTGGAATAATAAGATAATATCCTTTATGAATAGAAACAATTTCTCCCTTTGCTGACAACCGATTTAATGAGCGCTTAACAGCAATATCTGACTGAGCAGCAAGCGCCTTTTTTACCTGACTGAGCGAAAAAGCTATCTCACCCTCTGAAAGCAACTTGTTTACCCAATCTCCCAACCAAATATGTAAATGCTTAGCCTTCATAAAAGTAATTTGTTGCGAAAAGTACCGATTTTCGGTGTCTTACGCAACAAATTACTTTAAATAAGTTATGAATACTGCCTTTTTTCATTAAAAAAGCTGTTAAGCAATATAATCCAATGGATTGAATATGATAATCTATTGTCAATCCTACACCGCATAATCAATTTTTTCATTTCAAAACTTGTAGCCAAGTCCATTTCTCAATCCCTTTGTTTGCCCTTGTCCGGCTGTTACAAGCCCTGTAAATCGTAGTCCACAGCATTTCTGCTCCTATAATCCTCCATGCTTTCCACTGAATTTTGACCTCGCAAGGTTTAAATACCAATTCATGCAAAAACCCAACGATTAAAATCAACCATTAAAAAATTAAAGCCATGAACGAAGTTTCAAAAATTTCAAAAATAGACTGGAAAGAAATCGGCATCACAGCCGGTGTAACGTTGGTAACAGCCATTGTTGGCTGTACAATCGCAGTAGTGATAGCTCAAACGCTCATCATACCAGCTATTAACAAATCGAAAGAGAAAAAGGCAGCGGACAAAGAAAAAGATGCTGCGAAGAAGTAAGGCTTGACGTGCATTAAGAGCCTTGCAACGATCACAACGAAAAACAAAAACAATTACTAACAATTAACAATTCAAGCCATGAATAAATATAACGAAGAAATCAGACGTTATGAGCAAGAGGCCGAAGACCGTTACGATGATTATGATGACGATAATTTCGATACCGGACTGGAAGGCCAGGATGCTTATGACGAAGACAGTTATGAGGAAGTAGAGTACATAGGCGAAGATGATAGCTACGATGATGATTCATACGATAGCTACGCAGCCAACTCTATCGGAAAAATCAATCCGAATGACCGTACCCTAACCATTACCATCAACAACACCAGCGGAGCAGATGCAGAAGCTATCGTGTTTGGAGGTAACGAAAACGCAGCCCAACCAGCAGGCGTAACCGTAGTGGTACAGGAAAGCTCTCACAACGAAGTAAGAGAAGAAAGCAAATCAAATCCTTTCAAAATCCAAGGGATGAAAATGTCCGTTTCGGATGCATTGCAATTTGACAACGTGTGGACAATCCTACGTAGGTCAGGTGCGGGAGCAAGAAACTCACATCCCTATCAGCCAAGAAATGCTACCTCACCTCAAAACACCGATCCAAAACTCATCGATGATGCCAGTTTTGAGATGGATGTAACAGGTCAGGACAGCATCCGCTTTTTCCAAAAAGCAGGTATAAAAACCACTTTAACCTTCACCATCAAAGCACGTGTGGACATGGGTAATGTGTTAGCAGGACAAAATGTTG
>CAZQIC010000058.1:0-28219 GCA_964593555.1 uncultured Bacteroidia bacterium
GGTTCTCCGATTTTTAGTCAAATCTCTAAAAGTGAATTTTTAGAACCCACCTAAAGCAAACCGACTTCGATGGGGCCTATACTTATTCTCAAATTGTTCCGGTTAGTTTTTCACCTTCAACAGGTTCAGCAATAAGCTTTAATGTTTATCCTAATCCAACTCAGGCGAATAATATTAACATCTCCTTTGCAGGAAAATTGAATTCCGAAATGCAGATCGTTATGCGCGACGTTTTAGGCAAAGAGCTTTATGCGAAAAGGCTTGTAGTGGAAAGCAATGACATGATAATAAAATTTGAAGATGGATTTTATTTGTCGCCAGGCGTTTACACCATTACGATAAGCAACAGCGAAAGCGCAATTAGTAAAAGGATTGTAATCAGGTAAGTTTTTACTCTCTACAAGTTGATGGCTTATATTGGACATGTAATTTATTTTAATAATTAAATGCATTAAACAAGCAATTTCAGATAGTTTTTATTTATTGGATAAGAAAGAATAGGGGCAAACGTATCGTCAACTTTAACAATGCAGGGGTATTTTTAGTTGGTACCAATATTAAAACCATGAAATTCAAATTTTTACTTTCAGTCAGCCTATTTTTTTTAGTATCAGTTTCTGGCCTGTTTGCGCAAATAGTGGTTTCATTGCCTAACGGGAGCGAGAGCTGGCCTGCGGGATCCCAACACAATATCACATGGACAATTACCGGATTTACTTCGGTGCAGTATACTATTTCATATTCATCAGATAATGGTGCCAGCTGGAATACTATTGCTATGGTTCCTGCTAGTCCCGGGTCTTACGCATGGACTGTCCCCAATACTGTTTCGACCAAATGTCTTGTAAGCGTAGCGGAGACAAAATCCAATTTTGATGTCAGCAATGCCTGTTTTGCTATTACAGGGACAACTGGAATTGATGTGAATGAATACAAACAAAATATTGTTGTTTATCCAAATCCGGCAAGCGATTTTATAGCTATTCAAAGTAATGACCGGGATGATTTAACAAACGTTGTTTTATATAGTGTGTTAGGAAATGCTGTTGCGCAGTATACCCGAGAAGAACTTATTCAACGCAATATGAAAATTGAAGTGAGCGGGTTTGCAGCCGGTACATATTCGTTAATGATTTCTACTTCTTTAGGAATAGAATGTAAAAAACTGGTGATTGTAGATTAGACATGCGCGTAAAGAAGTTTATCCGTGTAATAAAAATATTTTTTTAAGTCATGAAGACATCTCAAAAAAAATACATTTTGTTTTTTCTTGGGATGTCTTTTTTTACTTCTCATCTTTTTTCTCAAAACGAAAAGAATTTCTGGTATTTCGGAAATAAGGCAGGAATAGATTTTAACACAGCTCCTCCGGCGGTAGTAAATAATGGCATGCTATCTACGCAGGAAGGATGTGCCGCCATATCTGATAAAATTACAGGGCAGTTATTGTTTTATACCAATGGGGTTAGTGTGCTTAACAGCAGCCATCAGGTGATGTCGAACGGAAATGGTTTATTTGCTGGTCCGTCAGCCACACAATCATCCATCATTGTTCCCGACCCTGCAAATAATTTATTATACTATTTGTTTACTGTCGCTGATTTTGCAGGAAGCAACGGAGCAACATTCGGCGGGCTTGCATATTCAGTTGTTGATATGAGCCTTAATAGTGGCCTGGGAAATGTTACAACAAAAAATCAGGTAATAACAAGTGTTGATACTGTTGCCGAAAAAATAACGGCAGTAAACCACTGCAATGGGAAAGATTATTGGGTAATTGTTCATCGCTGGCACACAAATGAATTTTATTCTTTTCAAGTATCTACTACAGGTATTGCAGCGCCGGTGATATCCGGAGTTGGCACAGTTTATCAGTCAGTATCTGGTAGTAATAATGAAGCAATAGGGTGTTTAAAGGCTTCGCCCAATGGTAAACGACTTGCTGCCGTAACTCAAATAAACAGGCTGCTGGAATTATATGATTTTAATAATTCAACCGGGGTTGTGAGTAATGCACTAACCATTCCGTATAATGGAAATGCAGGTGAACAACCATATGGTGTTTCATTTTCTCCGGATAATAGTAAAGTGTATATCTCCGTTTACAATATTTTAGATTCGAGCCGTGTTTTGCAATACGATCTTTCTTCCGGAGTACAAGCCACAATTGCTTCTTCACAAATGATGGTGGGATACTCTCCTGCATTTTTTCCGCTGGGCTCATTGCAGCTTGGCCCAAATGGGAAAATATATATATCGAGAGCCGGATCCTTGATCGACGCTATAAATAATCCGAATCTTATTGGTGCCGCATGTAATTATATTTATGGTGCAGTTAATGTTTCTCCAAAATCGAATCAATGGGGTCTGCCAAATTTTATTGATGCCGATGCAAGTACAGTACTATCTGTTACGCTTGGAAACGACACCACACTTTGTGGGAACCAGCTGACTTTAAATTCAAATGTAACGCAAGGCATGTCTTACACATGGTCAACAGGCGCCACAACTCAAAATATTTCTGCACTTACTTCCGGTTTGTACTGGCTACAGGTTGACAATGGAAATTGTTTTCTTCGTGATTCTATAAATGTTGCCATAAATAATTTGCCGGTTGTAAACGCTGGTACGGATTCTTCTATTTGTGCAGGGGCCTCTATAACAGTTAATGCATCCTCTTCAGCGGGCAGATATTCATGGACTCCGGCGAACGGCTTGAGTTGTACGAATTGCCCTGCTCCCATTGCAACACCGACCGGCAGCACAACTTATATTCTCCATTCTGCAGATTCGATAACAGGATGTTTAAGTATTGATTCTGTCAGGATTCATGTAGATCTCACTCCTGTTGCAAATGTGGGTCCGGATGATTCTATATGTCAGGGGCATTCATTAACACTTTTTGCTGCAGGCGGAAATAGTTATTTGTGGAGCACAACAGAAACAACACCGAACATTAATATTCAACCAACTATTTTAACAACATATTCGGTTGTTGTTTCTAACGGATCATGCAGAGATACTGATTATGTTGCAATATCGGTGCTACCTATACCAGTTGCCAATGCAAGCAAGGATACTCAAATTGTTAAAGGGGCATCGGTCACTTTATCGGCGGCTGGTTCGGGAACTTATAATTGGTATTCCCCAAATGGTTTAAGCTGCACAACTTGTCAGTTTCCAACTGCAAGCCCTGGGCATACAACAAAATATTATTTGGTTGTTACCGGCACAAACGGCTGTACAGAAATAGATTCGGTTTTAATTACTGTTTTGGAAGGACCATGCGAGGATATTTTTATTCCCAATGTTTTTTCTCCGAATGGCGATGGACAAAACGATATTTTCTTTGTTAAGGGCAGTTGCATAAAAAATATACACACAGATATTTATAACAGGTGGGGCCAGAAAATAGCCGATAGTGATAATGTAGATAATATATGGGATGGCACTTTTAAAGGAGCCGCATTAAGCTCTGATGTATTTGTATATAAAATTTCTGCCCAGTTAAGTTCCGGTGAAGAGATAATTAAAAACGGAAATGTGACTTTATTAAAATAGTAGAGCAGGATTTAAAGGTGTCGTGTTTTATTGACTATCCTTTATCTTTCTTTCAATTGCGGATGTTGAATGTCCTTGCGTTAATTCAACCAGTTTTACTTCCCCTCCGTTTTTCAATACAATATCGTGCCCTGCAATTTGTTCTATCTTATAATCGTTCCCTTTTACAAGTACATCCGGCTTTAGGAGGTCGATCAATTCGTAAGGAGTATCCTCATTAAAAATAATTACAGCGCTTACTACGTGTAATGATGCAATAATTGTTGCACGTGAATTCTCATCCTGGATAGGACGGCCTTGTGATTTGCCTAGCCTTTTTACTGAATCATCTGAATTTACTGCGACAATTAATTTTGTTCCGCAGTCAGCCGCTTTGGCCAGGTATTCAACGTGTCCCAGGTGCAGCAGATCAAAGCACCCGTTCGTAAAAACAATTTTATCATTCTTAAACCGCCACAAGGCAGCTTGTCTCGACAAATTATCGCGGGAGAAAATCTTTGATTTTATATTTTCAAGCTGCATCATCCTTATTCAGAATCGGAATTAAAATTAATGAAGTAATTCCCACAACCAAAATGATAATAATCTGTGACGCCCAACCAACCCATGCAAATGCGAATGCTATCGGTTTTGAAATGGCATACACATTTAAAGTTGCCATCACTAATGCCTGGTAAGCTCCCGTACCTCCAGGGACAAACATAATCCCAAGGCTCCCGAATACAAGCACTGCCAATGCCGGTCCAACACCCAAAGAGGACACTTCACTAAATGCTAAACAACTAACGTGTAAGCCCGCATAATAAAGAAACCAGATAAACACACTATGAAAATAAAACCAAAAAGGAGATTCAACCTTATTTATCGTTTTTAGGCCTTCCCACACGCCTTTCAACATGTTTTTTATTTTGTCTATCACTGCACCTTTTAATTTTTTCATTAAAAAATAAATCAGTGCGACAACTATAATTACCCCGGAAAAAAATACAATAAGAAAAGTAGTGTTATGTGCAGCGGCAGAAAGTTTAGTAGACAAAGGAGTAAAAATATTTTCATCGGCGAAGGAATAAATAACATCCATCTCCATGAACAGCATAATGAAAAAAACAATAACTACAAGTATCAGGTCAACTGCGCGTTCCGCAATCACTGTTCCAAACGACTGGTTAAACGGAATCTTTTCATATTTTGTAAGTACACCGCAGCGGCTTACTTCTCCCATTCGTGGTAAAGCAAGATTGGCAAGGTATCCAATCATAACTGCAAAAAAAGTATTGCTGGTACTTGGTTGCGCGCCCAAAGGTTTTAGCAGCATTTTCCATCTTATTGCACGAATATAATGGCTGAAAATAGAGATCATCATACTTAGGATCACCCAAAAATAATTAGCATCACCAAATGCTTTTTTAATATTTACTTTTTCTTCGGGGGTAATATCTTTTATAACAAGCCATATTAAAATTACTCCAATACCAATAAAGACCAGGAATTTTAATATCGATGAAAAGCGGCTTTTCATCTGTAAATATTTTTTGTCTTTAAGGTTAGATGGAACTTCATGTTTGCAAAATTCTAATGGAATACATTTTATCCACTTTATTGTTTCTATTTATATTCGCTCATGAATGCTTCGGATTTCACACTCATTTGTGTTTTATTTTTTTGCAAACACGTTCGTTTCACTATGTAGTTATTTCGCGCTTGTTTTTAGCATGTTGGTATTGCTGTCCGGAAACACAAGCCAGGGTTTGTGTTTTTTTGCTTCTTCAAAATCCATACTCGCATAGGAGATCACGATAACTAAGTCGCCCACAGCAGCTTTTCTTGCGGCAGGTCCGTTCAAACAAATTGTTCCTGAGTTGCGCTTGCCCTTTATGACATATGTTTCTAATCGCTCGCCATTGTTTAGGTTTACGACCTGCACTTTTTCATTCTCAATAATATTTGCGGCATCCATCATCGCTTCGTCAATAGTTATACTGCCAACATAATTAAGGTCAGCTTCGGTGACCCTAACGCGATGTATCTTTGATTTTACTACCTGTATATGCATAACAGTACAAAGCTACTTAATTTTATTTTAAAATTTTAAGCAGCATTTCGTCCTGTTTCAACAGCAATAACTGGAATTTTTCCGTTTCTCTTCTGCCAGGTATATCGGTAAGTGTTTTTTTAAAATCAAGTGTAAGAATGTCTTTTTCTAATTTCCAGTTTCCTTTGCCTCGAACCGCATGATCATTGGTGCCGCACAATGGATGATCATCCCATGAAAAGCTCCCATCACTAAAAAATACATAACTAGTATTGTTGTATGTTGGCGATCCTGTTTTATATGTAAACTGGGTTACATT
The DNA here is from genome assembly GCA_964593555.1 of uncultured Bacteroidia bacterium. GTDB lineage: Bacteria > Bacteroidota > Bacteroidia > JAFLBG01 > JAFLBG01 > CAZQIC01. The sequence continues at coordinate 5,913 of CAZQIC010000058.1, forward strand.
TCCGGTTTGATCATAAGGCTGCCTGCACCACTCCATATTGTTATTAATAAGATTCTTCCTGGAAAATTTTTGAGAATACATTTGAACTGAGAATAAAAGGATTATGAGAAACATTGCAGACCTCATTTTTTGCCCTTTTGTATAAATTTAGAAAGAGCTAGCGTATTGTTTGTTACGCTATCAATTTTATAATACTCGACACCTCGTTTTTCCCCACTTATAGTTACAACCCCTTTGAAATCCATCTGCAAATAATCAGATTCTTTTTTATATGTCCATGAGCCTGTTCCTGAAACTGCTCCAATGTTTGTGCCGCAAGATGGATTTGTATCCCAGAGAAAGGTGCCGTCGTTGTTAAACGTAATGGTAAATTTATCGGTTACATTTTTTGCATTGCTCATATATGTCCTCTTTGATTCGTCAGAGTTTAGCAACATCCATCTTTTACCTTCTAATAGGGAATTGTTTAATTGCTGTGCAGTTGAATTGTTCATGAAAAAAATCAATACAATTGTAAACGTTAGCAGGTATTTCATTTGATTTGTAAATTATCTATTAATCTTACTTCACCTGTTTTTACTGCTGCGCAAACAACAACTTCATCACAATCACTCATCGCATTTACGGTTTTTAATGTATTGGCACAAACTATATCAATGTATTCTACATTAAATCCAATTACCCCTTCTATGTTTTTTTTGCCCCAGCTTATCAGGTCTTCTGCATTTACAGATGCGGCTTTTTCTTTAATTCCACAAAGTGTTTCATAAATAATTCCCGCTTTTTCTCTTTGAGTACCGATTAGCCTGGTATTCCTTGAACTCATAGCAAGACCGTTCTGTTCGCGAAGGGTAGGGCAGCTGATGACTGCAATTGGCAAATGCAATTGTTTAATAAGTTCTTTAATAATTGCGACCTGTTGAAAATCTTTTTGACCCAGGTATAATTTATCGGGTTTAATTATATCAAGCAATTTGCTTACAACGATGGCTACTCCGTTAAAATGGCCGGGACGATGTTTGCCTTCCATTACATTGCCCATTTCACCAAAATCAAAAGTTCTTGTGTCCGGGTTAGGATAAATCTCTTTTTCAGATGGGGTAAAAACAATATCACATCCTGCGCCATTTAACATCTTCAGGTCACTTTCTAATGTCCTGGGATATTTCGTATAATCTCCCTTATCGTTGAATTGGGTGGGGTTTACAAAAATACTTGCAACGGTTATACTATTTTCTTTTTTCGCACGTTCAACAAGCGATATATGACCTTTATGCAAGGCGCCCATGGTAGGAACGAAGCCAATGGTATGGCCCTTAGATCTAAGTTCCAGAAGCCGCTTTTGAGTGGATAATATGTCTTCAAAAATTTGCATGATGTCCTATTAGTTCATAACTGCAAGATTAACAACGAATTAGCCCCAAAGCTATATATAAACTTGAAATTGAGCGAATAAATCACTACTTTTGTACCACTTTTTTGATTTTTAGTCTGTATAATATTTTGCATTCCGGTTTATACAGAGTTTTGGGAATAGTCCCGACAGAACAAGTAAATAACAACCCTAACATACATGAAAAAACCAAAGATTTTATTCGTATCGCAAGAGATCTCTCCTTACCTCGAAGACAGCCACATGAGTATCATTGGAAGAAAGCTGCCTCAAGGTATCCAGGAGAAAGGTCGTGAGATAAGAACATTTATGCCGCGTTACGGAAGTGTTAATGAAAGAAGAAATCAGTTGCATGAAGTAATACGTTTATCAGGAATGAATTTGATCATTAACGATGCAGATCATCCGCTTATTATTAAAGTTGCTTCTATTCAGGCAGCACGTATGCAGGTTTACTTTATTGATAACGAAGATTATTTTCAAAGAAAAGCAATATTAAAAGATAAAAAAGGAGCATACTTCGCAGATAATGATGAGCGTTCAATATTCTTTTGCAGAGGTGTGATAGAGACAGTTAAAAAATTGGGATGGTCACCTGACATTATTCATTGCCATGGCTGGCTGACAAGTCTTATCCCTATGTACATTAAAAAATCATATAACGATAATCCTCTTTTTGCAGATACAAAAGTGGTTTACTCTGTTTACGATGACGATTTTTCACCAGCATTCAACAAAGATTTCGCTAAGAAAGCTACGTTTGATGGCATAGAAAAACAAGACCTGGAAATTTTAAAGAGTCCTACATTTACCAACATTACTAAAAATGCTATCGATTGGTCAGATGCAGTTATCAAAGGAAGTCCTAAGATAAATTCTGATTTAGATAAATATATTAAGAAAGAAAATAAACTTTCATTGGAATATCAGTCAATGGAAACATACATTGATGCGTATTCTGATTTTTATGATGAAGTGCTAGAGTCCGAATCTGTGTTAGCTTGAAGAGCAAGAAAAAGTGAGAAGAAATAAATTGTCATTTAATATAAATTTGCCCCGTGTTTTCGGGGCAAATTTTTTCCTGATGTTGATACTCATCACTCAGGTCGCCTGTAATAAATCCGTCGACTTGGGTTTGGATGTTCAGCCAGAGGGCGATTTGCTGAATTTAACTTACAGTGATACTTCTAAGGTGATTTCATTTACCAAGCGCGAAGATTCCATCAGGACCGATATAATATCCTTAAACTTGTTAGGTACGTTTAACGATCCCCTGTTTGGAAAAACAGCGGCTTCAATTTACTCTCAATTGGTTCTTTCTAATGCTAATCCTGATTTTGGTGCAAGCCCGGTTATTGATTCAGTTGCACTCTCATTGGTATACAATACGAGCTATTACGGTACATTGGATGCTCAGACGATGAAGGTTTACGAAGTAACGGATCAATTGTCTAAAGACAGTGCTTATTACTCTAATAGAAGTCTGAATAAAAACAGTACAGATCTGGCCGGAGCTCACGTATTTACACCGGCTCCTGCTGATAGTGTAACTGTTGATGGAACAAAACGAAAACCGCTTATTCGTGTTTTATTATCGAATACCTTAGGCCAGACTTTATTGAACAATCAAAATCAGATGAGCTCTGATGCGGTATTCACAGCGTATTTTAAAGGATTATATATTCAAACCAGCGATAATCCTGCGCCGGATCATGGAGGTATTTTACATCTTAATTTAAGAGATGCGCTTTCTAAACTTACACTGTATTATCACAATGCCACACAGGATTCTTTAAAGGTTGATTTTTTAATAGGTTCAAATGCTGTACGCTTCAGTCATTTTGATCATGATTATTCTTCAGCCGCAGCGATAACAAGTCAGCTGGCCGATACAACTCTTGGTCAGAATTTTACATATACACAGGCAGCATCCGGATTAAAAACAAAAATCTGGTTTCCAAATTTAATGAATATAACAAATGACGGCCCCGTTGCAATTAACAAAGCTGAGTTAGTTGTTAAGCTGGATCCGTTATCTGTTTCTCCTTATGGACCACCAACGAATCTTGTTTTGATTGGAATCGATTCAGTTGGCAATGTGTATACATTGAATGATGCTTATGAAGGAGCAGTTCACTATGGAGGTGGATATGATGCGACGAAAAAGCAATATTTTTTTAATATTACAAAGCATTTGCAATTTGTAGTGGACAAAAAGGTTAAAGACTATGGTTTCTATCTTGTAACATCAGGCGCATCCATTCAGGCAAGTCGTGCTGTTATTGGCGGCGGCAGCCATTCTATCTATCCAATGAAATTGAAACTGACCTTTACAAAACGTAATTAACATGTGTGGAATTGTTGCTTACATAGGAAAAAGAGAGGCGTACCCGGTTTTGATAAAAGGGTTGCATCGGCTGGAATACAGGGGATACGACAGCGCGGGTGTTGCGCTTCTTAAAAACGGGGAGTTAGAAGTATATAAGTGCAAGGGGAAAGTATCGGACCTCGAAAATTTTATTGCAAAAAAGGATACTTCCGGTACTATTGGTATTGGCCATACAAGATGGGCCACGCACGGTGCCCCAAATGATGTTAATGCGCATCCGCATTATTCCGAGACAAAAAATATGGTTATCATTCACAATGGGATCATTGAGAATTATGCACCATTAAAAGAAGAACTTAAAAAAAGAGGCCATACGTTCAGCAGCGATACGGACACAGAGGTGCTCATCCATTTGATTGAGGATGTAATGCAGAAAGATAATCTGCGCTTAGGTGATGCAGTAAGAGTGGCATTGAACGGTGTTGTTGGAGCATATGCTATTGTTATACTTTCCAAAACAAATCCTGATGAATTAATTGTTGCGAAGAAAGGCAGTCCCTTGGTAATTGGTATTGGCGAAGGAGAGTTTTTTGCAGCATCAGATGCAACTCCAATTGTAGAGTATACTAAGAATGTGGTTTACCTGGATGATGAGGAAATCGCTTTTATTCCCCGCAACGGAGAACTTAAAATAAAGACAATTAAAAATAAGGCCAAGACTCCTTACGTGCAGGAACTTGAAATGAAAATGGAGGCGATTGAAAAAGGAGGCTTCGATCATTTTATGCTAAAGGAAATTTATGAGCAGCCGCGTTCTATTAAAGACAGCATGCGGGGCAGATTAAACCTGGAGAAAGGGTTGGTAAACCTTGGAGGAATTGCGGAGTACGAACAAAAATTTTTAAATGCAAAAAGAATCATCTTTGTTGCATGCGGTACTTCATGGCATGCAGGCTTAGTAGGAGAATATCTTTTTGAAGATCTTGCGCGCATTCCTGTTGAGGTTGAATATGCATCTGAATTCAGATACCGTAATCCTATCATTAACGAAAATGATGTTGTTATTGCAATTTCTCAATCCGGAGAAACTGCGGATACGCTGGCGGCTCTTGAATTGGCAAAATCAAAAGGTGCGACAATAATCGGAATTTGTAACGTGGTGGGATCAAGCATTCCGCGCACAACACATGCCGGTTCATACACACATGCGGGCCCTGAAATAGGTGTTGCTTCAACCAAGGCGTTTACTGCGCAGGTGACCGTGCTGGTTTTAATGGCGCTGCGGGTTGCGCATCGTAAGGGAACTATTTCCGAATCACGTTTCAGGCAATTGCTGCAGGAACTTTCTTTAATTCCAGGTAAGGTAGAAAGGGTTCTTCAGACAAATGATCTTGTAAAATACATTGCGGATATTTATAAGGATTCGCGTAACTTTCTTTATCTCGGCAGGGGATATAGTTTCCCGGTTGCATTAGAGGGTGCGCTTAAATTAAAGGAGATATCATACATACACGCCGAGGGTTATCCGGCAGCAGAAATGAAACACGGGCCAATCGCCTTGATCGATGATGAAATGCCTGTTGTTGTAATTGCAACAAAAGGATCTTCATACGAAAAGGTAGTAAGCAATATTCAGGAAGTAAAGGCGAGAAAAGGAAAAATTATTGCAGTGGTTACCGAAGGAGATAAGATAGTAAAAGAACTTGCTGATTATACAATTGAAATTCCGGAGACGGATGATGCGTTGGTGCCGTTAATATCAGTTGTGCCATTACAATTATTAGCCTACCACATCGCGGTAATGAGAGGCTGCAATGTTGATCAGCCAAGAAATCTTGCAAAGTCGGTAACGGTTGAGTAATATAATTTAGCAAACAACTTTATGAATATTGAGAAACAAGAAACAAGAACAAGGAGCCAAGAGTTTGGGTCTTTTGTCTGGCCTCTTAAATCTTATATCTGTTCTTTATGAGTAAAAAACTTTCCATAATAATTCCGGCATATAATGAGGCCCCTACCATCCATTTCATTTTAGATAAGGTGATAGCAGTAAAACTTATTGAAAACATTGAGAAGGAAATTATTATTGTTAACGATTGTTCCAAGGATGCCACAAGGGATGTAATAGAAAAATATATTGCCGACCATAAGGATCATGATATACGCCTGTTCAATCAGGAGGTAAATAAAGGTAAGGGTGCTGCAATACATAAAGGAATTGAACTGGCATCAGGTGATTATACTATAGTGCAAGATGCGGATCTGGAATACGACCCTAATGAGTACAATATTTTATTGAAGCCAATAACCGATGGTCAAGCTGATGTGGTTTTTGGATCACGTTTTATGGGCGGTAAGCCTCACCGTATTTTATTTTACTGGCACTCTATAGGGAATAAATTTTTGACATCACTTTCCAACATGTTTACCAATCTTAATCTTACAGATATGGAAACATGCTATAAATTATTCCGCTCTGAAATTATTAAAAATGTAAAGCTCCAGGAGAACCGTTTTGGATTTGAACCTGAAGTTACTTCACGCATTGCAAGAATACCAAACATCAGGATTTATGAAGTAGGTATTTCTTATTATGGCCGTACTTACAAGGAAGGCAAAAAAATAGGATGGCGCGATGGTTTCAGAGCTATCTGGTGTATCCTCAAATACAATTTGTGGTCGTAACGGCTAATGGCCCTCTCCAATATATTTAATCCACCGCAAGAAAAAAGGCTTGGGTATTTTATTCAGCTGATTGGTGTTTTTTTCTTTGGTTTTCTTTTTTGCTTAGCCTGGTATTATTACAAGGAGCGCATGCTCTCCTTCGATCCTGCTTTTTTCTCTTTCAGGATAATTGACGATGAGAATTTTGATGTTGAGCTGGGCCGCTGGGGGTCTGTTATCTCACAATGGCTGCCTATATTGGCTTTGAAACAATCCTGTTCGCTCGAAACTTTTTTACGATTGTACTCCGTAAGTTTTATAATAAGTTATTACATCGTATTTCTAATTATAACTTTTGGATTAAAAAACTACAAAGCCGCCATTGGGCTAATGATCGCGTTATGTCTTACGTTCAGGCATTCGTTCTATTATGCAACCGGCGAACTTTACCAGGGTATTGCGTTGACTATTTTACTTTGGGCAATCATGTCGCCGGAGAAAAATTATTCCGATAAACAAAAATGGATCGCTGCTGCAATTTCCTGCGTGTTAATTTATGTGATTTCCTATTTTCATCAGCTTACTTTTTTTACAGTGTTTTTCGTGTTGTTTTTCGAGTTTTTATATAATAAGCGTTACAAAGATTTCCCTCTGATTTCAGTAATTGTTTTTGCTTTGATCTGGTATATTATCAGGATAAAATTTCTTACGACAACAGAGTATGAAAAAAGCAAAATGATCGATCTGCAATTGATATCCGATCAACTGCCGAGATTAAGAGAATTGCCATGTTATATTTATTTTAAACAATTTGCAAAACAGTATTTAATTTGGTTTGCATTGGTCATGTGTATTGTTGCGCTATGGTTATTGAAAAAAAGAAATTGGTTGTCGCTGTTGTTTATTGGAGCCTTTCCGGTTGGTTATCTTGCACTTATTTTTATCATTTACCATAATGGAGATTCACCGGTGATGTACGAAAACTATTTTACTTCATTGGGGCTTTTTGCAGGGGTAGGAATTGTGAGTTTAGCTTATGAGCGGATAAAACAAAAGCAATGGTTATTGATAGTATTATGTTTTGTCCTTGTATTTAATTTAAAGCAGGTAAATGGCAGCCACCATGTTTTCACAAAACGCATAGAATATATTCAAAGACTTACTGATCATGGAAGAAAGCAGGAGAAGAAAAAATTCCTGCTGGATCCGGGAAATTTCCAATGGAAGTATGGCTGGGTAGCGTGGACCTTACCATTTGAAACCGCACTTTATTCTTCCATAGCAGGACCGGATTCTGCTATTACTATTTATGTAGTAGAGCATAACAAGGAGCAGATAGATACACTTAAGGATAGAGAAAATATTTTCCTTGGACCCGAATGGGCTGTTACCTGGTTTGGAAGTCAAAATTTAGATAAACGTTATTTTAATTTTCCCTCTAGTGGATATGAGTCTTTAAACACATCTCAATCGGATAGTGCATTCGATGAAACTGTATTCAACAATAAAAATCTTTCTATTTCCGCATTAACAGAAAGTATATCCAGTGATACAGATCCTTATGTAGTTATCCCGGTTAAGATCATAAATACATCCGGAAAAAAACTGGCATCCCTGCAAAGAGAGGAGAATGGTATCTTCCTTTGTTATAAAATATATGATAGTAAGGGAAATATTGTGCTAGAGCAGGGTGAGCGGACTGTTTTAGAAGTTGACGTTCTAAAAGAATATATTCAAGGTGTTACTGTTAATCTTCCGGAGGCATCAGGAGATTATACAGTTGAAATAGATTTTATTACGGAGAATAAAAGATGGTGGGGAATCAGCGCAAAATGTAGGCTTAGCGTAAATTAAATTTATTCTGCGCAAGGAACCGGATCGTATTTTTGTGCAGGATATTTGAAGGGATTTGTAATGATAATTTTAACTCCTTCTTTCTCTAAAGTTTCATGATCCGGAGGAACTATGGTTGTCGGCAATTCGGATTGCCAGTCTTTACAAAAAATAATGAAATTAAATATTTGAGATTCTTTATTCTGGCTTCCGGGTTTTATATAAAACCAGTTTATATTTGCACTGTGTTTATAAATACTTAATTCATTAAAAGCGGGATATACACGCAAGTTGTTTTTGGAGAACATGGTAATAACTTTTGCATCCCAATAATCAGCAACACCGGCGTTTACATTCTTATCTTTAAGTAGCTCATCTACGATCCTTACTTTTTTAGGATAATAAGCCATTCTTTCATGCAACTCTTCTTTATGGTTTATTAGAAAGTAACTCGCATAAATGAAAAGTAGAATACCAATGAAATTGAATCCATGTTTTATAAATTTTATTTCATACACTCTACCCACAGAAAAGAATAAACCAAGGTTTAGAATACTTATAACGAACACTGAAAAATTATATCGGATATTATCTCCTGACGGATAACTTCCATTCAATATGGGTGTAAACAATACTATTAGAAAAAACAGGAATGAAAAAAGAAAATAAATGGTCAATAAATTTGGTTGAGTGTAATTTAAGTTTTTCTCCGTAATCTGTCTTTTGTTTTTAATAAGATAGAAGATTAGAAATCCAAATGATAAAACGCATAAAAGGATTATAAAAGATTTTATGTGAAAGAGCGAGATATATTCCATCATCTGTTTTTGCCAGATGTCGAATGATGGCAGTATGTCTTGGAAAGAGAGTATGCGATAAGGCTCATCCAGGTGAAAGGAGGTGGATTCTTTTATGCGATTCAAAATAAATAAGGCCGCAATTGTTGTTGGCACTATTTGTAATAGGAGCAGAGTACTTTTCTTTTTTTCTTTTAACAACAACAAAATAAGACAAACAAATGTCATTGGTATGCTGAAAGAAACAATGAAAAGTTTATCTGATACAGTCCCTACTAAAACAATTAGGCAAAAGAATAGTGCGGTTATTTTTTTTGATTTTTTTAAATAGGCTAGACCCGTTATAATGGCTGCCAAACTGTTAACAAAGCTCCCCATATGATATGAATTTATCATCATAAAGAATGCGAAGTCAAAATCGTTACTGATAACCTGGCTCAAGAAAAAAAGTGATGAAAAAAGTGTGGAAATATTAAGATATAGATAACGATCAGGTATTTCAAGCGTTTTAAGTAGATGATAAAACAAGAAAATGATAAACAAATATTGAATTATCGAAAAACCTAGCGCCGCCCAAATAAAATTGGGCAATATTGCATTGAGAGAAAAGAACAAAAATATATCCGGAAAAAAATTGGGCGAAGGATTAAGCAACCATCCTTCAAGATGATATTTGTCAATGAATAAGTCCTTATACAAAGATGGAAGATAGAGTGGATCGGTGCTAAACCATAAATTGTCTATGTTAAACGTTGAAGCATCAACATAAGCTGAAACAATAAGAATACAATTTGCGATAAGGGAAAAATAGAAAAAGCCCTTACTTGAAATTTTATCCAATATCATTTATTAATAAGTTAAAAAAGTTTAAAAAGTGTAATTTCATTATATCTGCCGATCGGCTTTGATATAAATGATTGAAGGTAGGGTTCCTTACATAAATTAGTATCACTAATGATTAAATACCTAGCACCAAGATCTATGTGGTATTTAATGTTTTCTTCCGATTTATTTTCTTCATACAAGGATGTCCAGCCTGGTTGGTTCATGAGATACAACGATGCATTGGGAGTTTGATCAGGAATACTAATTACCTTATCCTCAGCAGTTATTCCCAGTGAGCGCATGTAGGGTGTAATAGTCATAAAAGATTTTGTTACCGGAATATTGTATGACATCCATCCTTCATAGCGTACTTTTTGTCTGTCAATTGTGTAGTTTATATTTTTAAACAGAAACCAGGTAAACAATAATTTAAATCCTATAGCAATCCAGCGGATACGGATGTCGACAATAAATTTTTTGACGAATACCATAAACAACATAGGGAAAAACGGTAAAAAGGAAATAACATAATAATCATGATACTTATACTGTTCAAACCATAAAAGTATACAGGTTATAACGCTGGCGAAACACATGCTTATAAAATGCGTTAAACTGGCAGTGCCCCGCCATGAATAAAAAATAATTGTCAAGGCAAAAAGTACAATACTAATTTTTATTGTTAATGGCATATAATATTCGAAGCGTGTATTCAGCCATATTTGGTCAATTACGTCATGTACTTGTGTTTTGGTGAGAGACCATAAGGGTACGACTTTAGTGTAAAAATAAATACTGCTGTGTTGTTCGTTATACCACATTGCATAGCGGTACCATATAATTACTCCAATGCAGCATATAATGAATGGGTGATATTGTACAATAGCCTCTTTTATTTTAGCTGCACTTCGTTCTTTAACCAAATAATATATCGCTTCTGCTGTAAGTACAATGAGTAAGGCCATAAATGAAATAAGTGCAATGAGCTTAAGCAATCCGGCGAGCATAAAAAACAAAGCTGAGAACCATATCCATTTTTTCTTTCCACTCTCTTTAAACAAGAGGAAAAGGTACCAGCCTATGAATGAAAAACTTATTGCAGTAGGATCGGCAATAAAGCTGTTGCCATAAAAAACCAGTACCGGCGAAGAAAATAATAACAGGGCAATTCCCATGCCCCAAAAAGTGTCTTTAAGAATTTTATCAATGGATTTATACAGGAAGAATAATCCTATAAAAAGAATGATCATCCAGATAAGACGATAAATAAATTCGCTAGGGCCAAAAATTTTATATGCTCCGGCAACGAGGTAATATAACCCCGGAAATTCGCCTACGGCATATCCATTATCGCCTAATCGATTGTGTAGTTGTGGCTGCATAAAATGCATACCATGCTGGTAATAATTGAGTGTCATTGAAGTACAATCTGTCTGTCTCCACATATGAGTGGATTGTGGGCGCATTGACAATTGCTCAAAGTAACCGTATTCAAAAGCAATGCAGACGAATAAGCAGAAAAAGAAAAGAAACTTAATTAGTGGATGATGAACTATTTTTTTCAATGTAATTTTTCGTATGACCCTATTTAATTTTTAAAATTAATTTTTCATCTAAATTGTTGGCCACGCACCACCTGGTTAAAGCAGTGTCATTATATTTACCAAAAAAGTCAATGTATTCATGCGGGTAGTGGCCTGAATAAGCATTTACACAGGGAATGTTGAGGGACTGAGCAGCAAGCATTGTGTTGATATGCATTGCCATTTCATTTTCTACTTTAGGCGGCATATAGGCAATGGCAGCGTAATCTTCTGTGTATACGTTTTTAATTTTCTGCGTAACGGCCTCGATCTCTATTTGTGAATTTTTTTTATTGTAGCGCGGAATTTCCTGTGGTTCTATCAGGTTGTCGACGATAGCCAATAGTGGCAGAAAGTATACTATCCATTTTGTCCACGTTCTCACTACAAGAAGCTCTTTGAAAATAAAAGCGAAGATCAATACGAAGAACATAACTTCAACATTCGTTATTCTGTTGATGGCTCTCATAGAGTTAAAGCCGGGGATTTCAAAAACAAGTCTGTATAACGATAAACCATTTATATTCAGGCAAAAAATAAAATTTAAAAATAGCGCAAGAAGCAGAAAGGCAATAAATTTCTTTTCGGGACTCTTATTCATTTTAAATAATGCTATAAGTGCGATTAAAAAGCCTAACCATGGAAGACCGCCCAGGAACAAAATATGGCACCACCAGAATGGAATAATTGGCATAGCATGTTCTGATAAAAATGGCCAGGCGATGGAAGCCTTAGAAGTAAAAAAATATGAACGTAGTGTAGGTATGCTGGAAAGCGCATCTTCAAAAGCCAATGGGGAAAGCAAACGCGATGCTTCCATGTATGGGCCTGCCAATGGGAGCAAAAGAATAACTGCCAATAGTAATATTCCTATGTGTTTAATCAGGATCCTGAAATTTTTGAATTGTATAAATAAATTCCAGTCTTTATAAATTATTAAATAAGCAATTGATAAAAATATTATGGAATAAATGAGAAAAAAGCCGAGGTACATACCACAATAAAACTGGTAGACAATTCCAAGGAAAGCGCCTAGCAAATATTTTAATTGTTTACTTCTTAAATAATTCCAGCTCCAGAAAAAAACAAGGGGCACTGCAAACCGTGGGAACACCTGGATATTGGTAAGATGTCCAAGGATTAAAATTGAAAAGGCGAATATATATGCTCCGGTAGATGCAAGGATAGTATGTTGAATCCATTTGGAGAGGACCCAATAGCAGGCGATAAAATTAAGAGCAAAAATTGTCAGGAGCCACAACTGAAAAGCTGTTTCCCTGTCAGTGCCAAATATCCTGAATAGTGTATAGATTGGAGCTGTACCTATCAGGTTATCGGAAAATGCAATAACATTTGCCTGGGGGTACATCATGGGCGCATCCCAGAACTTACGGTCCTGGAAGGTAAAATATTTATAACAATGCTCTAAAACATAATTGTTAAATCGCGCATCTCCGTAGTCGCCGGGAACCATAGAAAAATCTGTTTCAAAAATGGTAACAGGAACTAAGTAGAGCCCAACAGCAAGAAGGAGTAAAGGGAAAAAACGCAAAAGAGGAATTTTATTATTATCAAACCATTTATTCCAGCTATCCATGGTTATTTCATTTTAAACAAACCATACTTGATAATGGTATTAAGGATCCGCAGTCCGTCCGAATTGCGTAATTTTTTTCCTTCGCCTTCATTTCTTGGGAAATATCTTACAGGAACTTCTGCTATCCAGTTCTTTCTTAGTCTGGCACATTTGATAAGCAGTTCAGCCTCGAACCCGAATTTTTTCTCTCTCAGGTTTAATTTGTCGTAAAGCTCACGGGTAAATAATTTATAACCACAAGCCATATCTGTCAGGTGAACATTAATAAAAACGGATGTAATGTTTGTGAAAATTTTATTTGCAAAATATCTTTTGAAAGCAGGCTGTGTGCGCAGTACACCAGGTAAATATCTCGATCCATTTACAAATGGAACATTTAATTCGTGCATGGCAATTAAGAGCGAAGGAATGTCGGAAGGTGATAATTCAAGATCGGCATCCTGGATTAGAATAACATCCCCGGAGGAACTTTGTATCCCGGTGCGCACAGCAGCTCCCTTTCCCTGGTTTTCTGAATGAGCGAATAATTTTATATGAATTCTGCCTTGGATATAGTTCTGCACAACTGTAAAAGAACCATCTTTTGATCTATCGTCGACAACGATTATTTCGGTATTGGAGACAAAATCGGGATAAGATATTTTCGATAATTGCTCTAATAATGCAATGATCGATTTTTCTTCGTTATAAAGAGGTATAACAATGCTTAATTTCACTTGAACATATTTTATAAGCTTTTGATGCCAAGTGGAACTCGCTTAAAACGCTCGTTTCACTAATAACAAATGTAAGTTAACGGAACTCAATAGTAAAATTTTTGTATATATATTTGCCCTTATTCTTTCCAACAGAAAATGCTTAATACGCGTAATGTTATTCTATTTGCAGCAGCCTGCTGGTTAGCGGTGATCATTGCTGTAAGGCCATGGAAAGAAAATATTATTATAAATGATGTCGTTAACTACTATGGCTATTTACCTGCAGCAATTATATATCATGATCTTACGCTTGATTTTGTAAAAGAGGATCCCGACTTTTTCTATCGGAAGTATTGGCCCGAAACAGCAGCTAATGGGGGTAAGGTAATAAGAATGACAATGGGAATCAGTTATTTATATCTCCCATTTTTTCTTACGGGCCATTTAATGGCCGGAATTTTATCGGAACCACAAACTGGATTTTCATGGCCTTATCAATGTTGTGTATTGTTTGGATGTTTGTTTTACCTCATTATCGGGTTGATATTCCTTGCGAGGATATTAAAAAGGTTTTTCACTGAAAAAATATCTGCCCTTGTTATCTTATGTGTTTTTGGTGGAACTAATTTGTTTTGTTACTCTACTATCGATGGATTGATGTCACATGGCTTCATCTTTTCATTGATGTGTATGATGTTGTATTATACAATAAAATGGCATGAGCATTCCGACAGAAAAAATTCCATAAAATTAGGACTCTTGTTAGGGCTGCTTACACTCATCAGGCCAATTCATATTTCATTGGTATTGATCCCGCTTTTGTATGGAGTGAGCAATTGGAAAGAACTGAGGGATAAACTGAAAATGTTAATTAGCAATTATAAGTATTTAGTAATTGTAATTATTTGTTTCCTTATTCCCGGTATTCCTCAGCTGATCTATTGGAAGTATAATTCAGGGCAATGGTTTTTTTATAGCTACGGTAAGGAACGTTTTTTCTTTGGCCACCCTCATTTTATTGATGGGTTATTTAGTTTCAGGAAAGGCTGGCTTGTGTATACCCCGGTAATGGTATTTGCGCTAATAGGTTTTTATTTTATGAAAAGGTTTGCAAGGAATTTTTTTATTTCCTCGCTAATTGCTTTTATCCTTGGAACGTACATGATCCTGAGTTGGTGGTGCTGGTGGTATGGCGGTTCGTTTGGTCAGCGATCGATGATCGATTTCTATGGATTGCTTGCGTTGCCAATGGGGTCTTTTTTTACTTATGTTGCAACGAAGAAAAAAATAGTAGGTCTTTCAATATATATTGTTGTTACATTATTAATCACATTAAACTTTTTTCAGACCTGGCAGTATTTTAATCAGTTCATCCATTTTGATTCGATGACAAGAGAAGCATATGTGGAAGGGTTTTTTAAAACGGAACATACCTATAAATGGTATAAAGTACTTGAAGAGCCGGAGTATGAGCGAGTGCTGATGGGAATACCCGAAAAATATTCAAGAGAAGAAATATGTGATCAGGGAAATAAAAGAATTAGTTTAAGAGCAGATAATTATCAATTTATTTGTTCTGAGCTGGATAAAGAGGGTGAGTTAGCGGCGAACAGGGAAAATATTGGAGATTGGGAAAGATTTAATTTGGTGAATCTCGGAGATCAAAAGATAGCGCTGCAGGCTTACAACGGGAAATATGCGTCTGTTAATGATTCCACATCATTGTTGCAGACGGTGAAAGATTCAGTTAGTGCCGAATGCATTTTCACATTGAATTATTCAGGAAACAACAGGATAAGATTGAAGGATAGGAATGGAAATTATGTTGTGCGCAGAGAGGACAGTGGAAATTTTCTATTCGCAAATGAAAAAAGGGAAACTCCTTTCGGAATATTTAAACTGACCATTTATTATTGAACATTATAACCGTTCAAAAACATATATCTCAAAAAGTTTTTCTCCCGAACCGTTTTCGCGAAATTTTTTCAAAAATTTATACGAAGAACTGTTTTCTATAAAAATATTTAAAGGAACTCTGCCTTCGAGCGGAGCAAAATGAGAGTCCCAGATAATAATATCACCCTTCCTACTGTTTTCAACTCCCGAACGCCAAAGACCCATCATCTCTTCACTGTTAAATGGATCCTTATCCAGGAAGAATGAAATGTAAGGACCAAGAGCAAAAGCTCTTCTGTTGTTCAGTTCGGCTTCCTTTATCCAGTCGGCAGTTTCTTTTGTCACTGTTCCTTCGTTATCTAATGGTCTTGGAAATTGGTGTTGTTTAAATGGGATAAATAACACAAGCCATGAGATAAGGCCGGTTATAATTTTTTTCAGTAAGTTGTTCCTACAATAAGAAATAAGTAGGTTAAATCCGCGCAATGCAATGATGGCTGATAGAGGCGCAACGGCGGCAATAACCCGGATAAGTCCCAGCGATCCAAAAATTCCTTTCCACCAGAAAATAGAATGTGCAATAAAATAAATACTAAAGCCACAAACAATTAGAATTTTTTCTTCGAGAGATGAGTTATTGCTCCTCGTTAAATACGAAAAAAAGCCTAAGCCCAATAATACGACCAATGGTGTTCCCAATAAAAATTCGTTCTTGGAAATAAACCAGAACAAAGAGCCGCTTCCATAAATATCTCTTGCTCCATTGTATGGGTTTTGTGAAATTACCCAGAATAGATCATGGAAATAAAAATATCCGACGGTACTATAAATTATAAATCCTGTTCCAAGGAAGAAAAGTTTTTTCCAGTTTTTGTTATAGATCAGTATAAATGCGAATAAGGGCAAAAGAATATATCCTTCGCTTCGAATGAAAGGGAGAAATGAAATTAGTATTGAACCAATGCGATAATATTTTTTTACAAAAAGTAAAACAGAGGCGGAAAGAATAAGTCCAAAGAAAATTTCTGTCAGCCCTGAAATAATTACTACATAATAAATAGGAGTGAAAAGTGCGAACAAGGGAGCGATCCACTCGTTGGCAGTTTGAAGTTGTTTGCAAATCCGATAAATAATAAACCCCGTAAGTGTAGCGCAAAGTGTATTAAAGAGTGCAATACCAACAAAACCAAATTGCGCAAAGGGGCTGCTGATCAACGTAAAGAATGGTTTTCCCCAATGGTGCAGGAATAGTTCAGGATGTTTAAATGAATATTTTGCAATAAGAAAATGCATAATGCTATCACCGCTTTCGAATGTGCCTTGAGAGAGAAAACAGAAAATAGAAGTGACACAAAAAAAAAGAACCAAGCCAATGTATACTAAGCTTGATTCTTTTACAATGCTTTTCAAAGCAATATGATTATACTGTGACTGCCGCTGCAGCTTTTCTCAATCTCTTACTTTCAATAGAGGCCTTAATGTCATCAAGTTCGCCTGTTGGTATAGCGCTGATCAGGTTTCGGGTGTACTCGGTTTTTGGGTTGGAATATATTTCGTCTGCATCACCCATTTCTTCAACCTTGCCTTTATTCATTACCACCATTCGATCCGACATGAATTTTACAACACTTAGATCATGTGAGATAAAAATATAAGTAAATCCAAATTCCTTACGTAACTCGTTCAGCAGGTTCAATACCTGTGCCTGGATGGAAACGTCCAATGCGGAAACAGATTCATCGCAAATAATAAACTTAGGATTAAGAGCCAAGGCACGCGCAATACAAATACGCTGGCGTTGTCCTCCTGAAAATTCATGAGGGTAACGATAGAAATGTGCCTCATTCATGTTTACCCTATTTAGCAGGGCCATTACTTTTTCTTTACGTTCTTTATTATCAGCATAAACGCCATGAACCTTCATCGGTTCCATAATGGCTTCGCCAATAGTAATGCGAGGGTTAAGTGATGAATAAGGATCCTGGAAAATAATCTGAATATCTTTGCGCAATGCACGCATCTCCTTTGGAGAGTAATTAATAATATTTTGACCGTTGAAAATTATTTCGCCTTCTGTTGGTTCAATCAAGCGAAGGACGCTGCGGCCCAAGGTTGTTTTTCCGCAGCCCGATTCACCTACGAGTCCAAGTGTTTCACCCGGATATACATCAAAACTCACATCATCAACTGCTTTAACATAATCTTTTGTTTTCCCGAAAAGGCCTGAGCTAATAGGGAAATATGTTTTAAGATTTTTTATTTGAAGCAAAGGCTCCTTCGCATATAATTTTTTATGATGCTCAGCGCGCTCTTCGCTTGTATAAACAAATTTATCTGTAGCTTCTTTAACAGTAAGATTGCTTTCTACCATTTCACCGTCTTTATCAGTGCTCATAAAATCGGGAACAGTAGGCAGCCAATGCAAGCGCCTGTTGAGTGGAGGACGGCAAGCCAATAGCCCTTTAGTATAAGGATGTTTTGGATTTGAGAAAATATCCCAAACATTTCCCTGCTCAACAATTTTCCCTTTGTACATTACAATCACCTTGTCCGCAAGTTCAGCTATAACACCAAGGTCATGTGTAATGAACATGATTCCCATTTCATGTTCCGTCTGTAATTTCTGCATCAGCTCCAGTATGGTTGCTTGTACAGTTACATCCAGCGCTGTTGTTGGTTCATCAGCAATAAGTATAGAAGGCTGGCAGGACATGGCCATCGCAATCATTACACGTTGCTTTTGTCCGCCGGAGATCTGGTGAGGGTAAGTATCAAAAATTGATTCCGGTCTTGGTAATTGAACTTCTTTAAAAAGTTCTATTGTTTTTATTTTGGCTTCTTTTTTAGAAATTTTCTGGTGCAATATTATTGCTTCCATTACCTGGTTACCGCAAGTGTAAACGGGATTAAGTGAAGTCATTGGCTCCTGGAAAATCATCGCCACTTCATTGCCTCTATAGCTGCGCATTTCCTTTTCAGAAAGCTGAGTGAGATCAACAACTCCATTTTTTTTAGAGTGGAATAAAATTTCTCCTGAAGCAATACGTCCCGGAGGATTTGGAATAAGACGCATTACAGAAAGTGCCGTAACTGATTTGCCTGATCCTGATTCGCCGACTATACCAACGGTCTCGCCCTTGTTAAGGGTAAACGAAACGTTGTTTACTGCATTTACAGTCTCATCCTCGGTGCGGAATTCCGTCACCAGGTTCTTTATCTCTAATAATATATCGCCATTCATAAATCCGGTATTCTAGGGGTCAGAACAACTAAAATACGGATTAATCTTTAGATGGCAAAGGGAAGATTGTGTGCTTAAAATGGCTGTATTTTAATGGTTATAGAGAAGGAGGATCGGCCAGCCAATGGTTGTCTGCCTGCGGGTTAAAATATACCTAAGTAAAAAGCAATTTTGTGTCTTGTAGTATATGGGTCTACATAATTAGTCAATGATATATTATAGCCATAACACAAATAGAAAGACCATTTAGAAATTCCTAATTCCGGGGTTAATCTTCCGTCAATTTTTTTGGAAATATTTGTGTAAGAATATCCGATAGCCGTTTCCCATGCATATTTTCTGTTCTTTTGTTCCTTGTAGAGTCTAAGTTTAGCAACTGGCGTCATATACGCTGTGTTATTTACGTAAGTCAAATTGCCATTAATTATAAGTCCAATGTTATTGTGAAAATTTTTTACGTCAAGAAAGAGTGCAGACTTTACTCCGAAAAAAAAAGTATGCGTTCCCTGATATTGATAGCCAATATCAAAAGGTAATAAAGCCTGAAATTTTTTCTGTTTCGATTGTGCAGACAGTAAAAGAGTCGATAATAAAAATACTATAATTAAGGACGAGATAAATCTTGTCATATTTATCATGGCTTGGTAAATTTTCTATAACAGCTTTTATTTAATCTTTACGTAGCAGAAAAATGCATTGAATGTTTAGCGGTTAGAAATAGTTATGGCTAATGCGTATAGATATTTATAACAAAGGAGCTAAACATTATCAGATCGCACCAACTAAAGCCAACGCCAAACCAATTATAAACATAATGACCGGAATCTTTGCAAAAGCCCGTCCTTTTTGCTCAGGGTGGTTGTGAAACTGTATCAGGGCAATTATGCCCAGGATTATTGAAGCAAGCTGCATTAATACAGCAGCTACAAGAAAACCAATTAACCACTCCTTAAGTGCAATAAAAGTAAGAAATACAGATAAAATATATAGTGCAAATGCTGTAACAGCTAAAGGATTATAAAGTGGGCTTTCATCTTTAACAGTTGGAGTTAATTTTTTTTTGAAAATAATCTTTCTCTGTGGCCGTTCCGTTTTGATATCGGGAAGCAATGAATACATTTTGTGTTTGTATGGCAAAGTGATTACCCGATCCCTTTGACCAATGGATTCTATGTTGGATATAGATAATTGTGGATCACATGAGGGTGCCGCTATCGCTAAAAGATCCTCCTTAGATTTATTGCTTTCCGTCGTTGCCGGAGTTTCTCCATGTATTATATTGCTTAATTCTGTTTTTTGTTTTTCAGAATTGCGTTCGCAGAGATTCAAGTAAAAGCCTTTGGTATATTTTCTTTTTTGAAGCAAACTGGATGTTTCTACTTTATTGCTTGTGGCACAGGAGCCGAGAATAAATGATAATACAATTAACGAACCTAAGTAGAGGAGATACTTGTTTTTCATGGTAGATTTTGTCTATAATTTGAAGCCGTTACGATTTTGGATTAATGATAAACAAATTATTTAAATTAAAATCGGTTTATGTTTTTTTGTTGACAAGAGAGCCAGCTTAATTCATAAACTCCGTGATCCTTTTAAGTGCTTCTTCTTCTTTCACTAGCCTGGAAGCATTAGAAGTTATTGAAGGATCGGGTTTGTCAAGTTCATCCTGATCCAGTAATAGGAATTCCTTTTTATCGTTCATTGTCCAAACCAGGTTCTTTTTGTCGCGGTTATATTTTACGCATTCTTCGCCTGTATATTTAAAAAGAGCATTTTTGCCTTGTTCAATTACATAAATACTGTTAGTCGTTGTATTGAATCCTTTAAAATTATTTGCAACGCTTATTTGAGAAATAGTCGGCGGCGGTGGTGTTGGAAAATCACAGTTGTGTGTCCCTAAAGATCGCGCGTAGATGACACTGTATTTTGCAAGTGTATTTACATAATCTTTCTCTGCTTTTGATTTTAAGGACGCACTGTTTGCACCAATAGTATTATTAACTTTGTTAAGCCGATTTTCATTTTCAATTTGTTTAACGGTTGTTTTTTTAGATATTTTCTCCTGTGTCTTCTCAAATGTTTTTAAAGCCGCATCATAATTTTTTTCATTGAATACCGGTTTTACATCTACATAAATAGATGTATCTGCCTTATCAAGTTTGGCAGTGAATATTCCTTTTGTGTCTGTACTCCTTAAGGAAATAGCATCCCAGTTTATTTTATAAAATGTTTTGTCGAACTTTTTATTGTCAGTTACTTCGAAAAGCACATTTTCATATGTAGCAAGTTCTGGAAAATTTTTCTCGTCATATTTTATAGTAAAATTAAATTTTTCCTGATCCGCTTTTTGTGGCGAAAGTATAGAAGCTACTGTTGAAGTAAAATCTCTTGGAGTGTTTGATAGATTAACAGGGTCATCCGCTATTTTGATTTTCATTCTTTCCTGCACTGTATTTTTATTTACATAATTCCATTTTCCTGTTTTATCATCTAAGGTATAATAGTTAAAATAGTTTTCCTTGGCTGTAAATGGCAATTCTACTTTAATTGGTTTGTTGGCATCTAAAATTAATTTTTTATCTCCTTTGTAAGCCTGCATCTCAAACATGCCGGCCGATTCGAAAGTAAATGAGATCCCGCCGGAATCATATTGCATAGGAATGCCTGATAGAAAAATATCCAATGGATTTAAAAATTCCCTGTAAACAAATTTAATACTGTCGCTTACTATCTTTCCTTCTTCATTAAAAAATGCGTTAGCAGGAATATTGATAATGGTATTGTTATAAACTATTTCCCCTCCAGTAGCAGCATTGATCATATATGCAATAAACTGATTTTCTTTCCCGGGAAGGGGAGGAGTAATGATCTGTTCTTGTTTTATAGTTTCATTGGCAAGTAATTGATCTGTATTTTTTTGTGAAACATAAGTAATAACAGCTGCTGTGGTAACTACAAGCGATATACAGCTCCATATAATGATCTTTTTTACAAAAATGCTTTTGGCGAGTCTATGACTCTTCAGCACCTGGTCAAAGTTTTTATAACTCTGTAAGTCTTCCGGTTTAGGAAACTCCCTGTCTTTCAGGAATTGTCCCCTTTTATTATTGCTATCGTTCATTTTGCATAAGTATTTTAAGCTTGTCAAGAATTCTGTAAGTCTTGACTTTAGCATTGTTTTCTGTGATCTCTAATATTTCACTTATCTCCTGGAACGGTCTCTTTTCAAAAAATCGCAACTCAATTAATTCCAATTCACTTTCTGAAAGTTTTTTCAACACTTTATATAGTCCGCTGAAATCTTCCTGATTTTTTTCTTCGCCTATTTCGGATATCATGTTCCATACTCCCTCACTTTCCACGCTCACCACCAGTTTAATTTTATTGGCGCTATGCATATTAGAGTTTATACCGATTAAGTTTATTATGCATACTTCACTTTTAATTTCAA